>CANOFQ010000132.1 GCA_947565325.1 uncultured bacterium | reverse complement strand
TTAAGGCATATGCAAAAGCTCAGGGTTTTGATAAATCTTTTGATCCCTATAAAGCTGCCCTGAACGGGATCCTTCACGGTTATGCCAGCCCGCTATAACCCAGGGAGAAAACAAGATGCTACAGGAAGCAAAAGACATCCAGTTCACAGAGCTGAAGGACATGGTGCGTCAATTGAATACTACAGTTGCAGCCCTGACGGAAAGCATCCGGGAAAAGGATGCCGCCATTGCAAGGCTTACAGAGGAAGTCTCTTATCTGCGGAAGAAGCTTTTTGGCACATCCTCTGAAAAACGCCCGGATATCGACCCGAACCAGCTCACCCTTTTTGACGGGGAGGAAGGGATGGAGATTCCCATAGCAGATGTGGAGGAAACAGAGGCTGCAGTTGTCAAAGAGCACACCCGGCAGAGGAAGAAAAAGCCCACGCTGGAAGAACAGTTCAAAGGGGCCGCTGTAAAGCAGGTGTTCGTCAGCTCCCTTACACAGGAAGAAAAAACATGCCCTGTATGCGGCACTCAGATGGCGCCCATCGGGACAGAAGTCATCCGCCGTGAGCTGGAGTTCGTGCCTGCGAAATACGAAGTGACAGAGTATATCGCCACTACCTACGAATGCCCAAAGTGTAAGCAGACAGAAGAACCCTGTTTCAGAAAGGATGAGGGCTGTCCTCCCGCGCTCATTGAGAAGAGCTATGCGACGCCGTCGCTGGCGGCAGGCATCCTGAAGAACAAGTTTGTCCTGGGGGTGCCGTTTTACCGCCAGGAGCAGGACCTGAAAAGGTCGGGGATTCTGATTTCCAGGGCATCCATGGCAGCCTGGACGATTGTTGTGTACCAGCTGTATTTCCAGTACCTGGTGCAGTTCTTCCACAGGGAACTTCTGAAAAGAGGCTTCATAATGATGGATGAGACACCGGTTCAGGTGCTGAAAGAGCCGGACAAACGGGCGCAGAGCAGGTCCTATGTGTGGCTGATGCGTTCGGGGGAGGACGGCCTGCCGCCCCTGCTTGTGTACCGATATTCCTCCACCAGAAACGGGAACAATGCGGTGGAGATGCTGAAGGGTTCCCCACCGGGAGTGTACCTGATGGTGGACGGCTTCCAGGGATATGATAAACTGAAAGACGTGAAACGCTGTGCCTGCTATGCCCACATCAGGAGGTATTTTTTGGATGCCGTCCCGAAAGGATGCGAAAAGGACCTGTCCAGCCCGGCCGTGCAGGGAGCGGCGTACTGTGACAAGCTGTTTCGTTATGAACGCAGGTACAAAGAACAGGGGTTTTCCTGGGAACAGCGGCAGAAACGCAGGCTAAAGGAGGAAAAGCCTGTTGTGGAGGCTTTTATCAAATGGCTTGGGTGCCAGAAGCTGTCAGCCACCAGCAATAAGTTCAATAAGGCGCTGACCTATGCCAGGAACCGGCAGGACATCCTGATGACATATCTGGAGGATGGCCGGTGCAGCCTTTCGAACAACATGAGTGAGAATTCGATCCGCCCGGTGGTTGTGGGACGAAAGAACTGGCTTTTCTCTGATACGATGGATGGGGCAGAGGCGAGTATGGGCATCTATACTATCGTGGAGATGGCAAAACTCCATGGCCTGGATCCGTATAGATATATGAAGTATGTCCTTGAGAGTCGGCCAGACTATAAGTACTCCGATGAGGAACTTGAAAAACTGGCGCCATGGTCGGACAAGGTTCAGGAAATATGCCGGTAGTAATTATTCAAATATCAACGAGCGAGATACACCGGGGCTAACCGCCCCGGATTTTTTGTGTCTACACCCTTAAATTAAGCGCTTACAAAGGACATAACTACCGCAACACGCCATTTTTGCAGGTTTACGGGCAGGAGGGCAAACCTTGTCCGAAGTGCGGGGAAACGCTTTGCCGCATGGTGGTTGGCGGCAGGGGAAGCGTTTACTGCCCTGTCTGCCAAAAAAATTTAGAAGTGTAGAAAATGGAGGTTTTTTATGAATACAGTTTGTTCACTTTTTCAGAATGTAGTTGCAGAAAACAGAGATAGAACAGCGATTATTGAAAATGACAGAACAATGACTTTCGGGGAGCTTTCCGTTTTTATACCGAATTCGGGGTAATACTCGCAAGCAAAAACGGACTTCCAGCGTTGCCGCCGGAAGCCCGTTTTTGCTTGCTGGGGTAGCGCCCCAGACCCTTTGAACAGCCCCTTGCCGGGGCTGGCTGTGCGTTCGGAAACCGAACGCTATGAGGTTTGCTCACAGATATTTACTTCATCAATTCGTCTGTTAATCGCATGATTTCGGGAGCCAGCTTATCACGCTGTTTCTTTGTGATGCGGTTATACAGTGGGTAGGAAACACAGACACCCAAAATGCCAATCACACCGATCACAATGCCGGGGACAAAGAGGGTTTCGCTCCATACCATCGTGCAGCACATTCCAAAGCCCATGACCAATGTGCTGATGATACCGACAATCAAGGCTACTATTGAGCCGGGCTTTGTCACATCCTTATCAAGTTTCCGTAGACGCTCCATTTTGTTCTCCGTCTGCGTAGGCGGCGCATACTTCTCCCGGATGCGCTTGATTTCCTCCTGCTGGGAGGCAGAGTAGGTATAGGTAAAGGTTTCCTTTTTCTCGTCCATAGTCCGCTCCTTTTCAGCAATTTTCTTTTTTCATCTGCTTGATTTGTTTTGAAGATTTTGCAATCATAAATACTGCCATTCCCAGGACAATCAGACACACGCCGCTGCCTGTGCAGGCAGTCATCAGCTTTCGGAACATCGGCCCATCTTCATTTCCAAATTGGGAAAGCATAGCGGTTTCCAGAGAGAGGATAGATACCATCGCAGCCACAAGATTGATTACCTTTGCCGCTGAAAGTATTGGACTGCCATGCTTGCGGAATTTGCCAACATTGATTACAGCGATAATGACAGCGTAAAAAGAGTATGCCGCCATTGCGTAAATCAGTATCCCCGGATATTCATAGCCCCGGTCATACCACACGATAAAAGCCACGATGCCTCCAAGAGCAAAGTTCATTACCAGCAGTACGCATCCGCACAAGCGATACCGGCGTAGCTCCAATTCCAGACGTGTGCTCCCCTCCGGCCATTTCCTGCGGTAGAGAAGCAGGAGCCGCATAGCGGCAAGCAGAATGTAGTATATCGCAAGAGCAATAAACCAGGTTGAACAGTAATAGATGCCGAAAGCCATTTTGATTGCGATATATAGCAGATTGACGGTAAAACCTATTCCCAAAGATACTTCTGCTCGGAATTTTACATCCTCGACATAGCGCCGGCCAACGGGGACACTCAATATTTTTTTCGTCAATGGGTGGTATTCAATCCCGTGCCGGATTGAGCGTATTATACCAGGGAAACGAACTCCTGTCACAATCAGCGCATAAGCGGAGGCCAGATAGGATAAATAGGCCAGTTGGCCGCTGATGTCTTTTACCAGGACATAGATAACTGCTGCAAAAGCTGGTATGGCGATTATGACTGCGATAAGGGGCGGCAGGAAAAATATCCGTTTCAGAATTTTCTTAAACCGTTCCATTCCCTATACTCCTGATTGATACCGTAAAGACGCTGCCCTTGCCTACTTCACTGTTGACGGATATGTCGCCGTCTACAATATCCATGACCCGTTTCACCAAGGCAAGGCCCAGCCCGTTTCCCTGCATGGCGTGGGACGTGTCCCCCTGATAGAATTTTTCAAAGATGTGCGCCCCTACTTCCGGGCTGATGCCGCAGCCGGTGTCGCTGACCTCCACAACGGCAAAAGCCCCCTCCGCTTTCAGACTGACGGAAACATGACCCTCTGAGGGGGTGAATTTCAGCGCATTGGAAAACAAGTTGTTCCATACCAGGGACAAAAGCGCACGGTCTGATTGAATGGTTATATCCTCCGCAAGATCGGTGTCGAGTTCGATACCCTTTTCCTCCCAAATATCCTCAAATGCCAAAAGGCACTCGCAGAGCTGTTCCCCTAAATCAAAAACTTCTTTCTCCGGGTAAATCTGCTGATTTTCCAGCTTGTTCAGCTTTAGGATATTCGTAATCAGATCGGCCAGACGCCGGGAGGCATCCGTTACAGTCTTTGCGTACTCCCGCCGCTGTTCTTCCGGCAGGCCCGGCTGTTGGAGCATCGTCCCATAATTTTGGATAACCGACAATGGCGTTTTCAGTTCATGGGAGACATTGGAGATAAAGTCGGTGCGGAGCGTTTCAATGCTGCCCAGTTCTTTTGTCATGCGGTTAAAGCAGTCAACAATGGCGTCAAAACCGTCCTGCGCATACAAACCATGAAGCGGCTGGATATATACCGAAAAATTGCCCTTCATCACTTGTTCAGCGGCGCTTACAATACGCTGGACAGGTCTGTCCACCATAAACCACCGTCGTATCCTGTCGATCACAGTGCATAGCAGACTAATCAGCACAACATTTCCAAAGGTCAGCTTTGCGGCCAGCTCAATATGCTCTTTTGTAAACTCCACGCCCATGCTGTTTTGCATGATACTCAAAAACAACAGCATACAGCAGGTAACAACGAACGCCATCAACAAGAAAAAGGGGACATAGTACCGAACAGAGCGCAGCAGGCGGACAATCATTTTTTCGTTCATTTCAGCACCGCCTTATACCCCAATCCCCGTACTGTCACGATCTCAAAATCGTCACAAGCGGACAGCTTATCCCGCAGCTTTGTCATATATACATCAACGGCCCTGGGTGCGGTGGATGTGTCAGCATCCCAAAATTCGTCCATCAGTTGTGTACGGGTAAAGGCTTTCTTGGGATAGGACAGCAGCTTATAGAGGATATTAAATTCCCGCATGGTAAGGGAAATTTCTTCCCCATCCAAATAGGCGGTACGTTCCTCGGCATCCAGCACCAGCCTCCCCACTTCCAGCTTACGGCTGGTGGCGATCTTGGCCCGCCGCAGAAGCGCCCCGATACGGAGAAACAGCTCGTCCAGGTCGATGGGCTTTACCATGTAATCGTCAATGCCCACCCGATAGCCCCGCAGCTTGGAGGCAAAATCGTCCCGCGCCGTCATAAACAGGATGGGAATATTTTCGTCCAACTCCCGCACCGTCTTGGCAAACTCATAGCCGTCAATACCGGGCATCATAATGTCGGACACGATCAAATCAAAGGTGCTGCCATACATTGTGTCATAGGCGTCACTGGCGTTCAGACACCCGGACGCCTCATAGTCGCTTTGATTGAGAAAAGCACATACAGAGCGGTTTAGGTCTTTATCGTCCTCAACAACCAATATTTTGAACATCGGGCATCCTCCGCAAATTGTTTTCCCTATCATAACATAAAACTGTTAAAGTTTTGTTTACGTTTTTGCCTTTGCGGATTTTTTCTTTAAATTTTGACCCATGCCGCCAGCGGCGGCACAGGTCAAATGGATGGGGCATTACAGCCTGCCAGTGTGCTTACTGGCTTCGATCTGGGTCGTCTGCTCTGCGGCCCGCTTTTCAGCCTCCGCCTTTTGCGCTTCTTCACGCTCCGCCTGCTCCGCTGCCAGCCGCGCTTTGGCATCTTCAACGGTTTCACCCTCATGGAGCAGATAACGGGCAACAAACTTGTCCTCGACACCCTTAAATGCGCCGACAACGGTGCTTTCGATCTTCTTATAACCGCCGACAACGCCATCCTCGATTTTTTGAAAGCCGCCGGTGACAGCCTGTGCGATTTCTTCCGTTCCCTTTTTCAGATCAGCCATGTGCTTTTGCCTCCCAATAATTGTATTTTTCAGTTATTCTTGCGAAAATGAATGACCGCCGTAGCAGCGGCAGCGATTGCGGAAAGGAAAGCGGCAACCGCTGCCCCGATAGCAAAAATTTTTTTCATGTAGGACACGTCCTTTCCTTGCGTGATGTTGTCATTTCAAGCCCTTACAAATAGGAATGAGGCACAGCAGGAGAACGATGCCGACAATGCCGACGATGATACCGGGAACCATCATCTGCCAAACCATCACCATGCACATCCCAACGCCGAAAACCACTGTGGCAAGGACGCCAAAGATCGTAGTCGCAATCGTCTTGCCGTTGAACACGATGGCAGGCTTACCGTCCATCTTGCGGCGAACCATGAGCATGATCGCCAGCACCACCAGACCAACAACGCCAATCACAACGCCCTGCGTCATAGCGTCCCACTCCGGCAGGAGAGCCATGCACATACCTAGGGCAAATAGGATGCCGCCCACCGTACTCAACAGCAGGGTCACAAAGTCTTTTTTCTTCATGTTGGGAAACCTCCAAAATTATTGATTTCAAGCTGTGTTTCACTTGATGGCCGTATCATAGCAGGCTATTGTTTTAGCAGCGTTTGGGAATTGTTTGAGAATTATTAAAACTGTGCATATTAATAAGAAATGCAGGTACATACCGTACCTGCATTTTTATTTGAAAGATTTTGCAATTGTTACAGATGGATTCCTTCCGCCCCGGACCCTTATATCACCCTCACCAGATTCAGCTCCTTGTCCGCCAGAACCACGTCCGCCCTCTTGCCGGGAGTCAGGGAACCCACCTCGTCATAGATCCCGATGCTCCTAGCAGGGTTCATGGTGGCCGCCGCCACAGCCTCCTCCACGGGGATGCCGAAGGACACCGCCGTGCGCATGCCGTCGTAGACATTGGTCACGGAGCCGGCGATGGTGCCGTCCGCCAAGGTAGCCAGCTTGCCGTTCACCGTCACCTGCTGGCCGCCCAGCTCGTAGGTGCCGTCTGCCATGCCAGCCGCCCGCATGGTGTCGCTGATCAGCACGATCCTTCCGGGGAAGAGCTTGAAGGCCGCCCGTACCATGCTCTGGTGGACGTGGATGCCGTCGCAGATCAGCTCTGCCCGGCAGTTCTCATCCTCCGCCGCTGCGCCGATGAGACCCGGCGCCCTATGGCTCAAGGGCATCATGGCATTGAAGAGATGGGTCACATGGCAGGCCCCTGCGTCCAGCGCCTTCCTTGCGGTGTCGTAGTCCGCCCCCGTGTGCCCCAGGGAGATCACAACCTCATCGTGAAGCGCCTCTATGAACTCCATGGCTCCCTCCGTGTTGGGGGCAAGGGTCACCAGACGGATCATTTTTCCGCAGGCCTCGTTGCACTCTCTGAAGAAGGAAACGTCCGGAACCAGTATGCATTCCGCCCTATGGGCGCCCTTCTTTCCCTCGTCCAGAAAAGGGCCTTCCATATTGATCCCCGCCACATGGGACATCCTGCGGCCGTCCGGCAGCGTGCCCTTGGGCAGGTTCGCCGTCTCCCGGAATATCCTTTCCAGCTTCTCCTTCTCTATGGTCATGGAGGTGGGACAGTAGGTGGTGATGCCGTGGGCATATTCATAGGCAAGGATCTCCTTCAGCCCCTCCATGTCCCCGTCGGAAAAATCATGCCCCATTGCGCCATGGCTGTGGACGTCGATAAGCCCGGGGATCACCAGCAGCCCCTCTGCGTCCACCTCTGTCTTGTCCGTCACCTGACCGGCATCGGCTACGATCCTGCCGTTCTCAATATACAGATCCTTTTTCACAAAGGTCTTATCCTCCTGAAAAACGGAACCGTTCTTAATTATCATAGATCATGCCCTCCCATTTCTCCACCTGCAGGCCGGCCTTCTCCTTCACCATGGAGAGAGCATCCTCATCTGCAATCACGACCACATCCCTGTGAAGCTGCAGGACAGAAGCGGGAACATGGGGTGTCACCGGACCGAAGCAGGAATCGTACACAGCCTGCGCCTTGCCTGCCCCGGATGCCAGCAGCAGTATCTTCTTCGCCCCCATGATGCTGCCGATGCCCATGGTGAGGGCATGGGTGGGCACCTCCTCAATGGAGCTGAAGAATCTGGCGTTGCTCTGCCTTGTCTCCTCCGTCAGGGTCACCACATGGGTTCCCTTCACGAACACGTCACAGGGCTCATTGAATCCGATATGGCCGTTTCCGCCGATTCCCAGCAGCTGCAGGTCGATGCCTCCCTGATCCCGGATAACCTGATCATAACGGCGGCACTCCGCCTCCGGATCCTGTGCCAGCCCGCTGGGCACATTGGTATTTTCCTTCCTGATGTTCACATGGTCAAAGAGATTGTGGTTCATGAAATAGCGGTAGCTCTGGTCATGCTCTCCCGACAGTCCCTTGTACTCATCCAGATTCACGCTATGGATCCGGGAGAAATCCAGATCCCCCTCCTCGTACCACTGGATCAGCTGCCGATAGGCACCCACGGGAGTTGAACCTGTGGCAAGTCCCAATACGGCTTCCGGCTTCAGTATAACCTGAGCCGAAATAATATTGGCCGCCTTACGGCTTAAATCATTGTAATCCCTTGCTGCATAAATTTTCATTGTCACACCTATCCTTTCTGTTTACAGTCAGCCCCCTTGGGAGCTGTCACTGGCATAATATCATGACGGCGGGGCATCCGCAGGTGCAGCTGTCTTCCGCCGGTCACACTCTGTTTTTCTGCCGCATTCCCCTGCGGCTCAGGCCCTTCTGGCCGTCCGCCGTTCCTGCGCCCGGTCTCTGACGCTTCGATCGTCCGCCCTTCCATACTTGGCCTCTGGCGCCCCGGCCGCACATTGCTTACCTGCTGCAGCTATCTCAGCGGTTTTAGCCATAAAGCACCGAATCCCTGAAAATGATGGACGGCTTGATATAGGTCAGCTCATAGGGCGCATCCTCATGCTCCATGCGGTATATGATCTGCATGGCCAGACGCTTGCCCAAAGTCCCCGTCTTCACCTCCGCAGTGGTGATCAGGCCGTCCACGTTAATGTACTCACTGCTGCCGTCATACCCCGTCACCATGATTCCGCCACGGATCCGATCCTTATGCTCGCTGAGATATATCTCCAGAAAATGTGCAACATAATCGCTGGCGCAGATAAAGGCCTCGGGAAGCTCCTCCAGCGAGTCCAGAAAGCGGTTGATCTCCTTGTCATAAGAGTATATCCCTATTTCCCGGGTCATACATATCTCCTGCCTGATGGGGAGCCCATGATCTTTCATGCACTGACAGAAGCCCTGGTACCGATCAA
>CANOFQ010000131.1 GCA_947565325.1 uncultured bacterium | reverse complement strand
GTACTGGATTGGCGCAGCCCGAATCATGTTTATAGGGCCACAATGAGTATTCCAATCCGGATCAAATCCTGATATGTAGCATACCTCGCATCACCCTCCTTTCTTTCGTCCGGAGGGCTACTTTGACCCTCCGAAGAACAAGAGGGTAAGAGCCGCCTTGACTCCATGGTTCTTCAGGTATATACCTTCTCTGTGATATCCTCAATAGAATATCCGACAGTCAGCTGTAAGCTGCAACGCTTTCTGTCAGGTATGCTGATCCTCAAATAGCCAGAAAAATCCCTGCCTCCTCCCCCCCTGCTCCCTCCCCCGGAACCCACTGGTCATGTGTGATCACGATGACCAGCTTCTCTTGCGCCATGCGCTTCAGCTCCTTCCAGATCAGCTCGCCGTGCCGCTGGTCCACTCCCGCAAGAGCCTCGTCCAGCAGATAGACGGGGGAATCCTCCAGCAGAGCCCTGACCAGCAGCAGGCATTTGCGCTGGCCGCCGGAAAATTCGCTTCCTCCGTTGCTGATGCAGGTGTCCAGCCCTTTTTCAAGACCCAGAATCCATTGATCCAGCCCCAGCCGCTTCAGCAGCGCCAGAATCCGATCGTCGTCCGCCTGACTCCGCCATAGGAGATTCTCCCTGACAGTGCCCTGAAACAGCGCATTTTCCTGGGTCATATAAGTGATCTGGCTTCGGAGGCTCCTTCTCGTGTACTCCTCCTGCCTGCGCCCGAACAAGCGGATACTGCCGGACTCATAGGGATAAATCCCCGTGAGCAGCCTGAAAAAGGTGGTCTTGCCCTTTCCGCTTTCCCCCATCATGACATAGAGGCCCTTTCTTCCAAAGCTCAGGTTCAGATTTTCATACACGGTGAGTTCGCCGAAGCGGCAGGCGACTCCCTCTGCTATGACTCCCTCCGCCGCAGCGCCTTCTGCCGCAGCGCCTTCCGCTGCAGCTCCCTCCGCCGCAGCGCCTTCTGCCACATCGCCTTCCGCCGCAGCTCCCTCTTCCGCATCGGCCGAAAAGCGCAGCTCCTCCGCCTCCGGCCCGTCCTTCTCTTCCTCCAGATCCAGAATGTCATGGAGCCTGCAAAAGCCCACGATCCAATTCTGAAGGCTGGCATACCCGGAGGATATCGCGGTGATCATGGTGGTGATCAGAGCCGCCATCTGATAGAGGACCACCACGTCGCCCAGCCGGATCTCTCCTCTCTGATAGAGGCAGAACCCCGCAAAAAGCATTCCCACGCTCTGCAGATACTGAAGCAGGGTTCCGCCCAGCCCCTCTGCCGTCTTCTGGACGGCCAGCCTGCGGGAAAGCCTCTCAAAGCCGGAAAGGTTGCGCAGCACCTTCTCCTCGAAGGCATCCACCAGTCCGCAGAGCCTCACTGTCAGGCCGTTCTGGAAGCTCTCGCTGCCAAGCCCCATGGCCTCCGCCTTGTTCTCCTGAAGCTTCCGGATGGTTTCCCTCTCCCTCCGGATGACCAGCACCTGAGCGCCCCAGCAGAGCAGACCTGCCGCATAGATGAGGATGCACAGCCGCCAATGGATGAGCGCAACCGTGACAGTGGCGCCGATCCCGGAAATCAGGAACATCAGCGGCGTCAGTATGCCATAGCTCAGAATCGAAGAAACCATGTCCACGTCGGAATTCATCCGGGAGAGCAGCTCCCCCTTCTGTCCCATGCTGTATACCTTGTCATACCGGGCCTTCAGTACGCTGCTGTACAGAAGGCTGCGCAGCCGGTTCCTGATTCTGTGTATGGTAACGGACTGCCAGTATATCCCCGCCGTGTCAAACGCCAGAAATGCCGCAATAAACAGCAACATGAAAACCGTCTGCCCCAAAAAATCCGTCCCTCTGCCCTCACTTACCATGTTCAGAACGCTGCTGCCGATATATGCCGTGATCCATGTGATCAAAAAATTCCGGCATGCCACCATCATGGTGCTGACGGCGTAGGGGGCCGCCCACCTGCGCAGTTTTCCAAAAAATACCCGATTCTTCATTGTAATACCCCCTGCTGCGCCCCGTCCAGCAGCGCCCTCTCATGAGTGATCACCACCACGATTTTCTCCCTTGACAGTTCCTTCAGAAGCTCTGTGAAGCGTACCCTGTTGGCCTTGTCCAATGCGCTGGTGGGTTCGTCGAAGATATACACGTCCCCCTGCCGAAGCAGCGCTCTTGCCAGACACAGCCGCTGCTTCTGCCCTCCGGAAAGCACGCCGCCGTTTTCCGTCAGCACCGTCTCGTACCCCTCCGGCATCCTCAGGATCTCCTCATGGATCCCCGTCCTTCTGCAGGCCTCCTCCACCTGTCCGGGAGCCATGTCTCTCCCGCAGGTCAGGTTGCTGCGAATGCTGCCCTGAAACAGAATGTTCTCCTGAGGGACCACTGTGATTTTCTCCCGCAGACTTCTCAGTCGATACTCTTCTACCGGAATGCCGTTTATCCTGATCTGGCCTGAGGACACGCCGTAAATACCGGTCAGAAGCTTGATCAGGGTACTTTTGCCCTTGCCGTTGGCCCCCTTCAGAAAGAAAAGCCCCCTCTGCCATCTCTCCGAAAAATCCTGATAGATCTCTCTGCCTCCCCCCGGATAGGCGAACCGGATCCGGTCGAAAACAATCTCCCTGATCTCTTCCGCTTCCCGGACACCTTCCCGTTCCTCCTCCTGTCCCAGAAAGGCCTTCAGCCTCCCCATGCTCACGCTGCCCCGCCGAAACGCTTTGATGGTTCCCTCCAGACTCATGACAGAGGAAACGATGTTATCCGTCAATGTGATCACCGTCAGCAGCTGACCTGCGCTGATACGGCCCAAAAGGACGAACCATCCGCCGAGGGCCGTCAGGAAGATGATCGTCAGAAAGGAGCTGGTCAGCATGGGAACCCCCAGCAGCGCCTCCCATATGGCCACGCTCCGTTTCTTTTTCTGCAGGAGCTCCAGCTTTTCCTCGCTGTCCTGCAAAAAGGCCTCCTCCCTGCAGGAGGCCTTGATCGTCTCTATATTGTACAGCCCCGTGGCCACGCTCTGATTCGCCGTTTCCAGCGCCTCCTGATATTCTCCGGTTCCCCTTGTAATGGGCCTGCTCATCCTGTGCAGAAAAAGAGCCGGCCCCACAGTCACCGCCACTGCGGCGATCCCCAGAAACAGATCGAACCAGAACATCAGTCCCACCGTGATCATCCACCCCACCAGATCCGGAAACGCCTTTCCCAGAATCCGGTTGAGCAGGCCGTCGATCTGACCCACATCGGACAGATAATAAGCCGTGATCCCGCCCAGATCATTTTTCCCCAGCGCCTCCATGGAACAGTGCAGGATCTTGCGCTGGAGCCTATGGTAAATCCCCTTCTGTATCCTTGCGAACAGAATCTGCCTGACATAGAGCACTGTCTGTGACACTCCCAGCAGAATGGCTGCCGCCGCCAGCAGCCATATTCCCAGCCTTCCCGTGTCCAGCGCATCTCCGACGGCCCACCGCAGGAACACGCCGCCGGCAGACAGCACCACCGTTCCGGCGAGGACGATCAGCAGCCGTCCGTAGGACCCGCTGAACAGAGTCCTATAAGTAAAGTCTTCCTTCTTGTCCATAGAAGCTCCTTTTTCTTTCAGTCCGCCTTCTGTGTCAGAGCCTTCTGCTTCTCCAGTCTTTCACGGAGGCCATTGGCAAAGTCATTCTCCCCGTCTGCAAAAAGAAGGCCGATTATCTGTTCCGCCCTCTCAAGATAAGCAGAATTCCCTTCCGTCTCCGCCAGAGCCGACAGCTGAACGGCAATCGACCATGCAAGCGGCTCCAGCGCTGCCTCTGCGGCAGAACGCTTTTCCTCCCCCCGCAGGAAAAATACCATGGCGTTCTCCCGGGTCTTATAGAGAGCGGGAAGCTGTCTCGCCTGCTCCAGCGCCTTTTCATGCTCGCCGTTCTTCCAATAGGCAAAGCAGATGTTATAGCGGGTGGCGCTGCATATCTCCGGATCCCTGCCGTAGCGAAGAATCTGTTCCTGAACCGCTATGGATTCCTTCAGATATTTTGCCCTCTCCTCCTTCGTGCCATCCAGCTTTTCAAGGGAAGCAGCCAGCTGGACCAGCAGAAGCGCATCGTTGGGGAAGGTTTTCAGTGCGCCTCTCAGAAGAGCGACATTTTCACGGTGCAGCCCCTTTCCATGGTTCTCCTCCCACAGACCATTGATCTCCCTGTATTTCTCCGCCTTGGCAATCTCATCCATGCCGATCAGCTCGTCCACGCTCACATCAAAATAATTGGCCAATGACGGGAGCATCGTGATATCTGGGTACCCGTCTCCTCGTTCCCATTTGCTGATCGACTGAAAGGAGATCCCAAGGTGGGCCGCAACCTCCTCCTGCGTCAGATCCCTCTGGCGGCGCAGCCGCCTGATGTTTTCGCCTATCCGAAGATTCATAGTCATAGATGGTTCCTTTCCGGGGGTTCTTATTTTGATCCATAATGCTATGATACAAAACACATCCATTATTTTCAATAACCCCATCGGCGATACTTTTCTACTGATCGTAGATTTTTTCATTATTTGTGGGAATCCTGCCCTAATACATGGCATTTCAAATTTCCGGCAAAAATTCCATCAAAGTTCCAGAAAATTCCAGAACGGCTCCCGCACATCTTGCAAAAGACGGACTGTTTGCTATAATTGAACTGCGCTTTACGTGATATGTGGGCTGAATCGCCCAGAAAGGTACTTATATGAAAAGAGAAATGACCTTCTGCAAGAAAAGCGGCAAGAAGATACGGGGAATGCTGTTCCTGCCCGAAGAAACGGACAGAGGCATGGCCGGAAAACTGCCCTTGGTGATTTTCAGCCATGGCTTCGGAAGCAATTTCCGGGAGCTGATGCATCATGGAGAAGGGTTCGCCGAATCCGGCCTCTGTTGCCTCTTCTTCGACTTCTGCGGCGGAGGCACGGCATCCTCCAGCGACGGAACCATGCAGGAAATGACCATCCTGTCCGAATGCGAAGATCTGCAGACAGTTATCACTTGTGTAAAGGAACTGGACTATGTGGATCCGGAACGCATTTTTCTGCAGGGTGAAAGTATGGGCGGACTGGTCTCGGCGCTGGTAGCCGCAAGACACCCGCAGGATATCCGGGCCATGGTACTCTGGTATCCCGCCCTCGGAATTCCCGACGACGCCCGCATCAGGGTCAGGGAGGGCAGGCATGAGGTTTTCGGCCTTTCTTTGAGCGAGACCTTCGATATAGATGCCATGGAGATAGACGTATATACGGAGCTCCAGGCTTATGACAAACCTATGCTGATCATACACGGGACGGCGGACAATATAGTCCCCATCCGCTATTCTGAGCGGGCGGCAGCAGTCTGGGCCGACGCCAGACTGAAAGCAATGCCCGGAGCAGGGCATGGCTTCGACGGGCCGGACAGCATCGCAGCAAGAGAGCTTTCTGTGTCTTTTATTCTGCAATACTGTTAATGAGGGGCGATTCTCAGGAGGCTGGCTTCCAAGGCTTCAAAAGACATAGGCTGCGCTGATGTTCCCAGTCTCATATAGCACCCATTTGGCGACATCTCCTTATTCTTTATATAATACGGCTTTTCCAATCCACTGGATACCATAGTCTTAGTCACCGGAATAGCTTCTGGCAGACCTTCATTTTGATGAGCAGGCCTCCGACATTCATTCACACCTTATATTCATATTCGAAGGAAGCCCTGTCCGTCTCAAAGGCCAGAAGCGTGCGGCCGTTTTGCCGAAAGCGGTACCTGGCCCTGCAGGCCGCATTTTCACGGATAGTCCTCACCATATCTCCCTTTGCCGGAGCCCTTAAAGGGTTCCCGGTTCCCTCCAGAAGCTCTGCCTCCAGTTCCATGCTGCCCTGCACTGCCCTCACCAGCCCATTCCGGATTCCGGCTGCCTTTGCCCCCAGATAAGTGGCCAGCCTGTATTCCCTGCCATCCAGGAGCACTACTCCTATAACCCCTTGAAAACAGAAGCCTGCCACAGGGATGCGGGCCACGGCGAGCACCAGTGAGCCCCCGGGGAAGCTGCACTGCGTCCAGACATATTCCTTCGGAAAGGACCACCCCCTGTCCCCTTCCCAGTAGCCTTCCCCATTATCAAAAGCATACCTCTCCCCGTTTATAGAAACGGTGCCATTCACCCTATGCCTCATACTCCATATACTGTGGCGGCATTCCAGAAACGGCACTAGGGAAAACGGCCCCATGATGCCGTACTTCAAAGGATGGAGATCTGCGAATCTCAGCTTACCTTTTACTTCCAGTCCCGGTGCGTGTACCGCAAGCCGTATCCCCTTCCCTCCAAACCGGTTCCTTCCAACAAAAATCATCCTGCCCCTCCGCCGAAAAGCTTCCCCGGGCAGGGGAACCGTCCACGACTGTCCTTCTGTGATAACCTGAATGGAACAGCTTCTTCTCTTCCCTGTCTGATGCACCGCCGGTATCACTGCCAATGTCTGTGTGTCGGACTGGCATTTGAAATACCATCCATAGAACCATCCACGCTTTCTTGAAACCATCTCTTCTCCCATCCGCCCGGGGCATGCCTTGCTCTTGATTTTGAATAGCATATGTCGGCTCTCCTACCTCCCGGACTATACCCCTCTAAAGCCGCGGTTGCCCTATACCGGGCATGCTCCCCGTGGGATATACCTACCTGACATTGATAAATCTACGTATTATTAATAATTTGCTCCAAAATAAAATTTTTATTAGTTGAAAACAAATTTCTGTTTTGCACTGCTATGTTTATGTGGTAGAATAGACGGAGATTGAAGATTATTTATCAAAAACCGTGAACTGTCCCGCAGCAAGCTGCTGGGGATCGAAGCTCCGCACTCTGGACGAGATCATCCGGCTGATGAAAGAGCAGGTCATGTTGGGGGAGAGACCTTCACAGATTGATTTTCTCTTTGACAATACTGCCATGTCTCTGGCAGAGCTGTATTTCCAGCGGAAGAACCACGGCAGGCTTGACTGCAACAGCAAAGAGAATGATCCTGCGTGGCCGGCGCATTTGGATTGGCTCATTGGGCGGCTGGCCTCGGAACAAGCGGAGGAGGAACAAGATATGGACATTTTACAGCAGTGTCAGAAATGGCATGAGAACGACGAATACCAGAAGATCATTGACACACTGGAGGCCATTCCCGCCCAGGAACGTACCCCTGAGGAGGACTCCGAGCTGGCCCGGGCCTACAACAATCTGGCGGACCCCTGCAGGCCGGATTATTCGGAGCTGCTCAAAAAGGCCGTCTCTTTACTGAAGCCTCATGAGGAATACTTTGCGGGGGACCATTTCTGGAACTTCCGCATGGGTTATTCCTATTACTATCTGGATCAGGAGGGCCGTGCCCTGCGGTACTTTGAAAAGGCACTGGAGGCCCGCCCTGATGACGAGGACACCAAGGAACTAATCAGCTGGTGTAAAAAATATATCTCCTTGCCTCAGTTTTCAGAGTGCTTCCGGGAAAGAACGGAAAATTGGTGGGAAACCTTTGCCGAGCAGGAGGCGGAGCTGCGCCGGATGATGGACGAGGACAAAGACCACAGACGCGGCGCAGAGATCGCAGCCCAGACGGAGGAGGTCCTGAACTTGGCCTTTGACGAGATTTCCTTTGAAATGGGCTTCAATGGGGAAAAATATGAGCTGGTTCTTACCCCGGAGGGAAACAAGGTCAAGCTGTTTGAACTGGTCTACTTCCAAAAGCACGCTCCAGAAGACGTGCTGGCGCATTGGAATATTCTGGTGGGCCGCAAGCCCACCCGGAACATCGGTCTGCGGACCGACGACGGATGGGAGATTTCCGGGGCGGATGTGCAGATTTGGTTGGAGGCGCAGGGCGAGAACAGTTTTGCCGTCTCCGCCTACTGTGAAAAGCTGCTTCCTATGCTCCGGGAGGAAGAAGGGCGGGCGTGGTGGATGCTCGCCACCCTCACCGACCAAGTGCTGGGCGAGATTTCCCATATGCGGTACATAGACAGCTTCGACGTGCTGGAGGAGCCCAAGGCTGAACCGTCCATTCTCATGTCTCATTTACCTGACAAACTGAGGGAAAGGGGACTGAACCTCTCTGCCGACCCGGAAGCCTATCTGGAAACCTATATCAGCTACCAGATGAAGCCCAATGAGGATCCAGATGCCGACTGGCGGATGGATGTGATGGTGGGTTCCACCTGCTGTGTCCCTCTTGTCAACAGCTATCTGAATGCTGACAACAACTTCATGGACAATCTCCATGCCGACGGTGTGGTGGCAGGCTTCTTCTGCTATCCTCTGGACACCCTGCGGGAGGGGGAGGGCAGCCAGAAGATTTTCGGCTTCCGGGACAGGCTGGAGGAAGCACTCACAGCCGGGGACGGCCCGGAAGTGCTCACCCTCATTGGCGGAGCCACCGGCCTATACTGCGGCTATGTGGACTTTATCTCTTGGGACATCCGGGCGGCACTGAACAAAGCGAAGGCGTTCTTTGCGGGGACGGACATCCCTTGGGCCAGGTTCCACACTTTCCGCAGGGAAGCCGGTACGGTGACCCTAAAAGATGCAGATGTACTGGATGATGAGCCGAATACCGAGGCGCAGGAGGATGCTCTGTCCGGAGGAGAGGATACTGGCGATGGCGGCGGTGTCCTCCGCACTGGAGGAAGCGGAGGCGATGGCGGAAAAGACCAAAGCGTTTGTGAAGGACGTTCTGGCAGACGAGGCCAATGAATATTACGGCATCGTGTCCTACTTTATGGAGTTTCACCGGGACGATCTGCCGGAGGACATGACGAGGGAGCTGTTCCCGGTGGACGACCCCTCCGCCCTTACCCTGACGGAGATGGCGGACTACCTTCGACTCAATCGTTTTGGCAGCTTTCTTGACGAAGAAACAAGGGGGCAGATGTTCATTATGGACCTGACATTTGACCCGGAAATCACCAATGAGCTGTTGGTGATCTATTTCAATTTGAACAAGCAGATCGTGAACATCTCCCACGAGAGCTGATAGGGATATAAAATGCCGGAATACACGTTTGAAGAAATCAAAGCCATGCTTTTATCGTGCATCCGCCAGCATGGATGTGAGGCGGACATCGCTGCGCAGCAAGAGGTCTACTGGCAGATCACAGCAGGAATC
>CANOFQ010000130.1 GCA_947565325.1 uncultured bacterium | reverse complement strand
CCAATTTATCATTACGGTGGTGGTGTACCTGATTGCAGTGGTGCTCCTTCCGTCCTTCGGGATTTCAAACCTGACCATGAGGATTTACCCTTGTCTGACAGTAGGGTATTTTATCGTATTCATCATGTATGCGGAAATTATTTTCATGTATTATTTCAATGATCTTGGGGGCGTTCTGCTGACGTCGCTGGTATTCTGCCTCGTGACATTTCTGGGCAGTGTTTTTGCAACCCGGCTGTCAGAGCTGTGGTATGGCATCGGCCTCGTGATGGGAGCCTTTGCGGGATGGACCGTTGCGTATTTCAGGCTGCGCCGCATGGAGAGGCGGCTGGACGTGCATATATTCTGCAAGGGCTCATTGCTGAAGCCGGGTATGGGGACAAAGCCCCCTGCGAAGGTGTACGACAAGAATGCGGAAACGGCAAAGCAGCAGTGAGAAAAGCGGGACAGGAATGCGGAAACTGTAAAGCAGCATAGGAAAAAGCAGGACAACATGCGGAAGCCGCAAAGGTGACAGCGGGACAGTGTGGAAAGAGGAGAGAGAAGATGGAAGGTACAGCCCTGAGGATCGGGATCGTCATAGTGGGAGTCCTACTCATCGTAGTCAGTGTGTGGATGAATTCATTTAAGAAGCTGGTGGTAAACCATGCTGTAATCTGGGCGCTTGCCGGAGTGATCATGGTTCTGGTAGGAGCGGTTCGTGTTTTTTCGGGCTGGATGTATCTGCTTGCGCCGGGCACCGGGCTGGCCTTTTTCTGCATGGTCATCGTGGCCGTGGTGGCAGAGATTCAGAACAGTGTGGCCATTTCTCAGATGACCATGAAGAACAGGGAGCTTGCAATGCACGTGGCCCTTCTGAATCAGGAGAATGAGCGCATCATGGAGGAGCTTGAGGAGATCAGGCGGATGGAAGAGGATGAATGTGAAAAGGATACTGTTCACGGTTAATACGCTGGGCCGGGCCGGGGCAGAGACAGCCCTGATGGAATTGCTGAGGCGGATGGAGGAAACGGGACATGAAGTCTTCCTCTATGTCGTTATGGGACAAGGGGAGATGATCGGCCGGGTGCCTTCCTATGTGAAGCTGCTGAACCCTGCTTTCAGCCCTTATCCGGTGTTGTCCAGGAGGGGAAGGGCCGGCATGGCGAAAACGGTGTGCAGGGCCTTCTTCCGAAACGGCGGCCTGCCTAAGAAGCTGCGCTGCATGAGAGACTGTTATCGCTCTATGAAACGAGAGGGCAGGTTTCAGGCGGATAAGCTGCTGTGGCGTGTGGTCTCGGAGGGGGCCCCGCGTTTTGAGGAGGAATTCGATCTGGCGGTAGCATGGCTGGAGGGAGCCTCCGCCTATTATGTGGCTGACCATGTGAAGGCTGCCAGAAAATGTGGATTTGTACATATTGATTATGAGAGCGCCGGATATACAAGGGAGATGGATCAGGACTGCGGGGACAGGTTTGACAGGATCTTTGCGGTTTCAGAGGAGGTCAAAGGACATTTCCTGGCGGTCTATCCGCAGTATGCCTCCAAGACGGGGGTATTCCATAATCTTCTTGACAGGGAAGGTATCTGCCTGAAGGCGGCAGAAAATGCGGGCTTTTCGGACGGATATGAAGGCCGGCGCCTGCTCACGGTGGGACGGCTGACCTATCAGAAGGCTTTTGATATTGCCATAGACGCCATGAAGCTTCTGAAGGATGCAGGGCAGAGGGTCAGATGGTATGTACTGGGAGAAGGGGACCAGCGGAAGGCGCTGGAGAAAAAGATTGCCGCCATGGGACTGAGAGAGGATTTCCTGCTTCTGGGCGATGTGGAAAATCCTTTTCCCTATTATGTCCAGGCGGATATCTATGTCCATGCCACTCGATTCGAGGGGAAGAGCATTGCCATTCAGGAGGCGCAGACGCTGGGATGCGCCATCGTGGCATCGGACTGTAACGGCAACAGGGAGCAGATCGAGGACGGGCAGGACGGGATCTTATGTGAACTGACGCCCAAGGCGATTGCGGACAGCATCACGGCGCTGCTGGAGAATGAAGAAAGGCGAAAGGCACTGGGACGCAGGGCGCAGGAGAAGAACAAGGGGAAGGAGCAGGAGCTGCAGATGCTTCTGGAGCTTTTGGCATAGAGAGGCTCAGGGTAAGTGAGAGATGAAGAAAAAGGAATTGCTGATCATCATACCGACTTATAACGAAGAGAAGAACATAGGGGGGGTATTAACACAGCTGGAGCAGATGGAATGCAGCGAGGTGGCGGATATTCTTGTGATAAATGACGCTTCTACGGATGCCACGAACTGGGTCGTGAAGGAGATGCAGTACCCGCTGGTCTCCCAGCTCTACAATATGGGATATGGGTGCGCACTGCAGACAGGGTATAAATATGCGGTCCGCCGAGGATACAAATACGTGATTCAGATGGACGGTGACGGACAGCACGATGTGTGCAACATTCCGGTGATCTACCGGAAGCTGAAGGAGGCGGATGAGGAAGGCAATGTCCCGGATATTGTGCTGGGGGCAAGGTTTCGGAAGGACAGCGCCGATTTTCCGGTGTCCCTGCCCAAGAGGATGGTCTATGCCTTGTTCCGCTGGCTCATCCGTATCATAACGGGAGAAAGGATATCGGATCCCACCACCGGGCTGCAGGGCCTGAGCAGGAAGGCATTCCTTTTTTATTCCAAATATAATAAGTTCGACGATAAATATCCGGATGCGAATATGCTGATCCTGATGCTGCTGGTCAAGTTCAGGGTGGTAGAGGTTCCTGCCGTGATGCACAGCAGGACAGCCGGAAAGAGCATGCATTCCGGGCTGAAGCCCTTCTGGTATATGCTCAGGGTCATCTACAGTATGATGATCATATTGATACAGGTGAAGCTGCTGAAAATGGATGTGGAGGTAGGGCTGAAGAGTGCGGATAAAATTTAGGCGTGAAGCCGGCTTTCGTAAAGTATTGTGTGAGGAGACCAGCGCTGCGCTGCACAATCCCGGCTGCGGCTGGTATCATATCTATACTTTCACATTGCAGCCTTCCGGGGAAAAGGAGCCGGTAGAGGCAAGGATCTGGATGGACGAAGCCGCCAAAGAAGAACAGCTGGCATTGGTGCTGATCGACATCGGCGCCTTTCGGGCAGGAAGGATTACGCAGGAGGCGCTGCTTTATGTGCAGGAAATACTGGATTTCTTTCATGGGAGCGGAAAGCAGATGCTGCTGCGCTTTGTCTATGACAGGGAGGGGAAGGGCCTCGTGAAAGAGCCCTTGACGTTGTCTGTCGTGAAGCAGCATATGGAACAGCTGGGAGAAATTGTCAGGAAGTACATGGAAGATATTCTTGTCATGCAGGGCGTCTTCATAGGAAACTGGGGCGAGATGCATGGCTCTAAGTTTCTGGATGACAGATCCTTGTGTGAACTGGTGAATACATTGTACAGGGTGACGGAGGGGGCATGCTTTCTGGCAGTCCGCACTCCTGCCCAGTGGCGCAGGGTCGTGAACGGCAGGGGGACGCCGGCCGGGGTGCGGGAGCGTCTGGCACTGTTCAATGACGGTATGTTCGGCTCTTCCGATGATCTGGGGACATACGGTACAAGGAACAGAGCGCAGGCCGGTGAGACGGGAAGCTGGTGCCGGAAGGAGGAGCTGGAGTGGCAGAAGGAGCAGCTGGCCTTTGTGCCAAACGGCGGGGAAGCGGTGGCAAAAGAGGCCCCTGCGGGCTGTGGGCAGGAAGCGGATGGCGAGGCCTCCGTAGACTGTCTGCAGGAGGCGGACAGCGAGCTGCCGATAGGCTGTCTGCATGCGGCGGAGGAAATGTGCAGCATGCACACATGCTACCTGAACAGCGTCTATCATCCGGCCCGGCTGGAGCACTGGAAAAGGGAAACCATAGAGGAAGCAGGATGCTGGAACGGTCTCAGCGGCTACGATTATATCGGGAGGCATCTCGGATATCGATTTGTGGTTCGGAATGTGACGGAGGGAAGGGGAAAAGAGCTGTATGTCACGATAGAAAACTGCGGCTTCGGGAACCTATGTCAGGAAGCGGACTGCTTTTTGGAGGTGGAAGAGGGGGGAACGGTCTCGGTGAGCAGAAGACTGGACACGGATCCCCGGCAATGGAGGAGTCGGGAGACGGTTCTGCTCCGCACGGGCTTTTTTCTGAAGGAAAAGCATGTGGCAGGGAGCGGCGTTTATCTGGCGCTGAGGAGAAGGGCAGACGGGAGAGCCGTTGTGTTTGCCAATCATGGCGCAGGAGAGAGATTACAGATCGGAAAATTCCTTGATCTCCAGAAGGCCTAAGGAAAGACCGTCGGTGTCCTGGGCTCCTTCATTGGCAAGGAAAACCGGGAAGCCTGAAACGGGATCGCTGATTTTCAGGTAAAGGGTATAGGTTCCCGGGGCATAGGCACGGATCTGAAGGGGAACCTCCAGCCTTGTTTCTTCTCCGGTACGCCAGAAGCGTGTATCGGTCTCAATCGGCAGCGTATATTCGGTATCGTCCTCTGCATTTTTCATAAGCAGGGACACGTCAAAAGAGCGGTAGCCGTTTGAAAAGCCAACGTTTTCAAGCTCTAGGGACAGCAGCGCCGTTTCCTGCCATGGGAAGACAAAGTGCAGGGCAGAGGAGTTCAGCGCCGAAGAGCGCAATGCGGAAGAGCGCAGGACGTAGCGGTATCCGAGATGTCTGGCGATGTATTCATAGCCGTCCATGCCGTCAAAGGGGCCGCTTCCGGTGTAGAGGCTCTCTTTCCATTTGTTCAGTACATTTCTGTCATAGTCTTGATTCAGGTAGGAGACATGGGTACGGGCAAGGCCTGTCACGGCAGCCGGGAAATCATTATAGGGATTCTCGATAACCGCTTCGCCCCCGTTCGGCACATAGGAGCAGAGGGTGTCCTGAAAATCGATCTCCGCCTGACGATTAAGTTTTCCGTAGTATTGTGTGGGATCCAGCGCTTCCAGCGTACCGTAAGTGCCAAGATCCGTGTCCGAGCCCAGCATACCGTCATTGAAGAGGCCCAGACGTGCGGGCAGGGAGCCGTCAAAGGCCTGAGAGGCTTCCGGAGGCTCATGGGACCTAGTGACGACCCGCCACTGCTCCGGTGTGCGGACAGACAGAAAGACGGAAGGCTCCGTGACGGAGTGCAGGTGGCTGATCAGGGTGCGCATATCTTCTTCGCCCATGTAGCCGGAGCCATGCATTTCCCCCCAGGCGCCTACGAAGATGCCCTGAAGGAGATAGACACAGTCAGTGTGCCGGTTCACCACCTCCGCTGTCTGGGACATGTGCCGGAGAATCAGGGAGATATCTCCGGGCTCCTTGTCAAGGGCGCTGCCGTCCCAGTCGTAGAGAAAGCGCAGGATCAGCTGTCTGCCCCTGGAATGCCAGGCCGTCAGAACGGCATCCAGCTGGTTCAGGGCAGTGTCGCTGAGAGGTGTATCCCGATAATTGTGCAGGTTGATTTCCAGCAGGGCCAGTCCGGGGCCGTATTCCTGCGCCGCAACGGCTGTCAGATCCAAAGGTGCAGTGTCTGAGAGCCGATAGCCGTATATCCAGTACCATCCGATGTAGGGATTGTCCAGCGGTTCGGCAGATTCCGTATATACGGCCGGAGTATAATGAAGAAAACGAAGTTCTGTATACATATAGATTGCGGCTATTAGGAGCAGGACAAATACAAATAGAGCGGCATATAAGTTTTTTTTCTTTTTTTTCATGGGAAGCTTCCAGTCTATGGCAGATTTGGGTGTAATATATTGCCATGACGCTTATTGTAACATATTTCCTGCAGAAAAGCTATGGGAAGTTTACCTGGATTTGATGCTGGATTTGGCGCCTGCCGACCTATATGTCGGGGCGTCCTGAAAGCGGGCAGAAGGTGGGCGGGGTATGAAATCACTGGCAAGGAACTCGGCAGTCAATCTGGCTTATACGATCGTGGATGTTGTACTGGTGGTGGTCAGGGCGGCATATACGGGCAGAATATTGATGGCTGACGGGGTAGGGCAGGTTTCCTATGTGCAGAGTATTGCAGGATATTTTATAGCCTTGGCACAGTTGGGGCTTCCGGCCTATGGAGTGCGGGAGATAGCGAGGGCGAGAGAAAAGGGCAGCGAAACAGATAAGGTTTTTACGGAACTCTTTCTGATGAATTTCTTTACCACGACCTGTGCCCTGCTTGCATATTTCCTGCTGGCCGGCCGCACAGCCGGGATGAGAGAACAGATACCGCTGTTCCTTGTTTTCGGACTAAATGTCTTCTGGAATTACTTTAATGTGGAATGGGTATATCAGGGAAAAGAAGAATATGTGTTTATCGCAGTCAGAGGCATGGCAGTTAAAATATTGTCTGTTGCCGCCATGCTTTTCTTTGTCCGCACAAGGGGAGAGTACGTAAAGTATGCCCTGATCTGCTGTCTGGAGCCGGGAGTCAACTGTCTGCTCAACATGCTGCGTCTCCACAGGCTGGTACGGCCGGTACGAAAGGGACTGGGCTTCAGAAAACATAGGAAGCCTATGATGATTCTGGCGGCAGGCGCATTGTTTACGTCCCTGTACAGCTATGTTGACGTTACCATGCTGGGAACCTTGTCCACAAAAACAGCCACGGGATACTATAGCTACGCCAATGCGGCAATCTATGCGCTGACTACGGCATGCATAGCACTTCTGTCCATATTCTTTCCAAGATTGAGCTACTATTATGGGAAGGATGACAAACGGTTTCATGCGCTGCTGCAGCTTGGGATAAAGACACAGATGTTTATTTCGATTCCGGCCGCTGTAGGTGTATTTATTCTGGCGCCACAGATGATCATGGTTCTGTTCGGCGAAGCCTTTTTGCCGGCAGCGACTACTGTCAGGATCTTGTCGCTTTTGATAGTGGTACAGAGTTTTTCCCATCTGGTGGGCTATCAGGTTCTGTTGGCAACGGGAAATGAGAAAGAGCAGATTCCGGCTTTTCTGATAGCGATATCGGTGAATGTGCTGTTGAACGCCTTCCTGATACCTGCATGGGCAAACAACGGAGCGGCTGTTGCTTCCCTGATCAGTGAGACTGTGGTGTGCGGATACAAGGTTCACAAGGTATATAGGCGGCTTTCTTTTAAACTCCCGTGGAAGGCCCTGGGGCAGGCGCTGGCGAGCACGGCCGTAATGGCTGCTGTGGCTGCTTTAATTGTCCAAATGGAACTGGGGCCATTGCTGCAGTGTGTACTGGCAGCCGGGGCAGGGATCACGGTATACGGGGCGGTGAATCTGTTGATGAAGAATGACCTGACGATGGATGCCTTAGACAGAATAAGGGCATGGATGAAATAAGGGAGACGGCTGCATAAGGGGAGGGCCTATGACTGAGATCAGTATAATTGTTCCGGTATACAATGTGGAAAGCTATCTGAAAAGGTGCATGGAAAGCATTCTGGCACAGAGCTTTCAGAATTTCGAAGTGGTTTTGGTAGACGACGGCTCTACGGACACAAGCGGGATGATCTGTGATGAATATGCAGAAAGAAATGCGAATGTCCGGGTGGTGCACAAGGCAAACGGGGGGGTGGCAGCGGCCAGAAACACCGGGATAGAGGAAAGCAGAGGGACGTATATTACTTTTATTGATTCGGACGATTATGTGGAGAGGCATTATCTGGAGGTATTGTATCGGAGCATAAGGAATCAGAATGCAGATCTGGCCATATGTGACGGGGAGATCGTCATGGAAGGCCGGGGGGAGAGGGAAGAGCGGAAGGCCTGTGACTGGGAAGGGGAGATAGGGGACGCAGAAGTGATTTCAAAGGCGGAAGCCTATAAGCGTATGCTTCTGGCCGAGCATATGTGTATAACGGCATGGGAGAAGCTGTATCACAGAAACTTGTTTCAGGGGGTCAGGTATCCCGAGGGTGAGATCTGCGAGGACACCTATGTGTTAGACCAGATTGTCGAAAACAGTAATCGGATTGTATGTACCAGATATAAGGGATATTTTTATGTGATCAGAGGGGGCAGCCTTATGCATGGAGAAATGAAGCCAATGCATATGACGGCTCTCCGCAACGCAAAGCACCTATGGGATTTCATGGCAGAAAATTATCCGGAGGCCGAAGATGCGGCAAAGAAATTTTATTATAATAATTGCTTTCAGGTAATAAATCTGATGGTCATGGATCCGGAGAAAAAGTATAGGGCGGAATGCCGCAGGCTCCGGAAAGAGATTCTGAGAGAGGGCAGGTTTTTTGCTTTTCACAGAACCATAGGATGGACAGAAAAGGCGGCGTGGATATGCCTGCTGTTCGGACTGCCGTGGTACAGATGGGTCTGGGGCATGTACTTAAAGATTATCAGAGGAGAACGGAAATGAATGTATTAGTGGCGTCAAACGATCGGTATGTGAAGCCCCTGTGGACCATGCTGGCATCTCTGTTTTGGCATGAGACGGAGCCGTTGGATATTTACCTGATCCACTCCTCCGTTTCGGAAGGAAATCTTGAGCTGCTGCGGACGGGGATCCATGGATGGGGCGGGCGGTTCTTTCCCGTTTTCGCCGGCGATGAGGTGTTTCAGGATGCCCCTCTGTCATTACATTTTTCGAAGGAAATATACTATCGGATCTTGTGCAGTGAGCTGCTGCCGAAGACGTTGGATCGGGTATTGTATCTTGATGCGGATATCATGATTCGGGGTTCCCTGAAGGATTTTTATGAAATGGACTTTCAGGGGAAAAGTCTGATCGGGATTCGGGACATACCGGAGGCGGTAGGTTTTAAGGAACAGCATGAGGAACGTATGGCAAGGTTAGGGCTATCGGAGGACGATATATATATCAATTCAGGTGTGCTGCTCATCAACCTTATGAAAATGAGAGAGTCCTTTGTGCTGAGGGACTTTTTGAGCCGGGTGGAAGAATACAGAAATGTTTTGGTTTTCGGTGACCAGGACATGATCAACCTGTATTTTAAAGGGGATATAGGGCTCGCAGACATGGGCTATAATTATCCGGCCTGTTATCTCGACATTCCGGATTTTCTCCGGTGGCTGTCCGGAGGATGGCTCAGGGAAAATCCAAGGATTGTGCATTACATGGCCTTACCCAAACCGTGGCAGAAGAACTATTACGTGAAACGAATGATGATGACTTAACCGCCTTAACTAAGGAAG
>CANOFQ010000129.1 GCA_947565325.1 uncultured bacterium | reverse complement strand
AAGGAAAAACAGAAGTGATAAAGGAAAAACAGAAGTGATAAAGGAAAAACAGAAGCGATAAAGGAAAAACAGAAGCGATAAAGGAAAGACAGAAGCAAGAAAAGAAAAATAAAAGCGATAGAAGCAATAAAGGGAAAAATAAAAGCAATAGAAAAAAATGAAAAAAAGAAAGGAAAGAAAGCGGAAGGAAGAAGGAAAGCAGAAAAAAGAAGGCAGAAGAGAAAAGAAAGAAAGCGGCATAAGGGAAAGAAGATAATGTAAGAAAAAGAAAGCGGATAAAA
Source organism: uncultured bacterium (assembly GCA_947565325.1). Lineage (GTDB taxonomy): Bacteria > Bacillota > Clostridia > Lachnospirales > Lachnospiraceae > Acetatifactor. The sequence continues at coordinate 8,888 of CANOFQ010000129.1, read as the reverse complement.
AGAAAACAGATAAAAAGAAAACAGATAATTAAAGAAAGAAACCAGCATGAGGAAAGCAGTGGAAGAAGCATGAGAAAAGAAGAACTGATCTTATATAGGACGTTTCAGGGGGAGAAGGACAGGCTCTTGAATGAAGTGGCGGCGCTGGCGGCCGATTTTGAGGATGGCATCATGAACCGGGAGGTAGGGGGAACGCAGGCGGAGCGGGAGATGGCTGCCCGGCTCTATGACTGCATACATGGGCTTCTGGAGCTGGCGGGAACCTACGGCTTCCACGGGAACCTATGGCACTGCCATCTGGCCCATCTGCTGGTGACCCACGAGAACAGCTACAGCCGGGGCTGTGAGATGCGCGGGGCGATTCCGGGAACCATCAATGCTGCGGCGCTGCATGATCTGGAGGTGTTCAAGGAGTTTTTCGACTATGACTTTGCACCTATGTGCGAGAGGCTCCATGTGGCGGGCTTTGCCATGGTTCAGGACTATGAGGGGAACAGTCTGGAGAGCAGGGTCTACAATACCCGGATCTGTGCCCGGATCTGTGAGCTGGCCCGGAAGCTTGGCCGGGCAGCTGCGCCGCAGGAGATGAAGGATATCCTGACGGACTTTTACCGGGAGTACGGGGTGGGCAAGCTGGGGCTTCATAAGTGCTTTCGCATAGACAGGGACGCAGAGGGGGAGGCCTGTATCCGGCCGGTGCCCCGGATCGCTCATGTGAAGCTGGAGGATCTGGTGGGATACGAGATCCCGAAACAGAAGCTGATCGATAATACGGAGGCTTTCGTGTCCGGCAGGCCCGCCAACAACTGCCTGCTCTTCGGGGACGCAGGCACGGGGAAATCCTCCTGCATCAAGGCCATCGCCAACGAATATTATGACAGAGGGCTGCGGGTCATCGAGGTATACAAGCACCAGTTTCAGGATCTGAACAAGGTCATCAGCCAGATCAAGGGAAGGAATTATAAGTTTATCATTTTCATGGACGACCTGAGCTTTGAGGATTTTGAGATAGAATATAAATATCTGAAGGCCGTCATCGAGGGCGGGCTGGAGAAGAAGCCGGAGAACGTGCTGATCTATGCCACTTCCAACCGCAGACACCTGATCCGGGAGAACTACGGGGACAAGACGGAGGACGGGCGTCTTTCGGAGGTACGGCAGGATATGCATACCAGCGACACCGTGCAGGAGAAGCTGTCACTGGTTTACCGCTTCGGGGTGACGATTTATTTCGGTGCGCCGGACAAGAAGCAGTTTCAGGGCATCGTTAAGGCGCTGGCCCAGAGGAACGGGATCCATATGCCGCAGGAGGAGCTCCTGGCTGCGGCGAACAAATGGGAGCTGTCCCACGGCGGGCTTTCCGGGAGGACTGCCCAGCAGTTCATTGACTATCTGCGGGGCGGCATGGAGCCGGACGCTGAGTGCGGGACGTAAGGCGGAAAAGACAGCTGGGCCAGGGCGGCACAGGCAGGCCGGAAGGAGTCTGGGCATGAAGCCAGACGGCACAGGCAGGCCGGAAGGAGCCTAAGCACTGCCCAGGCCGGCGGGACAGCAGGAAGGCGGCATAGGCAGGCCGGAAGGAGCCGGAGCATTGCCCTGAACGGCGGGACCGTCAGTCATAAAGCAGAAAAAAGAGGGATACGTACAAGGGGGAGGGGTATGGTATGAGCGTCAAAACCTTTGCGGCCATAGATGTGGGGAGCTATGAGCTGACACTGAAGATCTTTGAATTCCCGGGAAACAACAGCATGCGGGAGATAGACTGCGTGAGCAGACGGCTGGATCTGGGCACCGACACCTATGCTATGGGAAAGATCAGCAATGAGAAGATGGACGAGCTGTGCAGGACGCTGAAGGACTTCTGGGAGATCATGCGGACCTATCGGGTAAACGACTATAAGGCCTACGGCACCAGCGCTATCCGGGAGACCCAGAACACCACCATCGTGCAGGATCAGATCGCCCAGCGCACGGGCATCCGGGTGGATATCCTGAGCAATTCCGAGCAGCGCTTTATGGACTACAAGGCAGCAGCGTCCAAGGTAGAGAGCTTCCGGAAGATCATCGAGGAAAAAACGGCGATTCTGGATATCGGAGGCGGCAGCATCCAGATCTCACTGTTTGACAATGACACATTGGTCTCCACCCAGAACCTGCGTCTGGGCGTCCTGCGCATTCAGGAGTACCTGAACCGGTTTTCGGCCAAGAGCTTCCAGAGAGAGGATTTCATCAATGAGATGGCCATGGCCAGACTGGGCACTTATAAGAGGCTGTACCTGAAGGACAGGGAGATCCGGAACCTGATCGTCATAGACGACTATCTTTCACCGTGGGCGGTGAAAAAGAGCGCCAAGGACGGCAGCAGACCTATCATGGAGGCATCGGAGTTCGACCAGCTGTTCGAGCGGCTGCGGGGAAGGGATCTGGGGCAGATAGCCGCATCCATGAACCTGCCGGAGGAGAGGGTTCCGCTTGTGTTCATCAGCGCTGTGCTGATCCGGTGTATCGGGCAGCTCATGGGGGCCCGGCGCATCTGGGCGCCGGGAGTGACTCTCTGCGACGGCATCGCCTATGAGTACGGGGAAAGGATCAAGCTGATCCAGGGGGAGCATGACTTCGAGGAGGATATCGTGGCCTGCGCCGTCAATATCAGCAAGCGGTATATGGGCAGCCAGAAGCGGTCGGAGACGCTGGAGAAGCTGACCGCCACCATCTTTGACAGCATGAAGCGGGTGCACGGCCTGGGAAGGCGGGAAAGGCTCTATCTGCGGCTGGCGGCCATCCTCCACGACTGCGGGAAGTATGTCAGTCTGGTGAACACGGGGGAGACCTCCTATCAGATCGTGATGGCCACGGAGATCATCGGCCTCTCCCATGAGGAGCGAAAGATCGTGGCAAATGTGGTGCGGTTCAACCACAGCGGATTCGTCTATGACGGCCAGCAGGCGGACAGCATGGGCAGGGAGGCGTTCCTGATCGTGGCCAAGCTCACTGCCATCCTGCGCCTGGCCAGCAGTCTGGACCGGAGCCACAGACAGAAGCTTCAGGGGCTGAAGGCGGCGCTTCGGGACAATCAGATGATCCTTACCGTGGACACGCAGGAGGACATCACTTTGGAGAAGGGCTTCTTCGAGGCCAACAGGGACTTTTTTAAAGAGGTGTTCAGTGTGGAGCCTGTATTGAAGCAGCGGAAAATATTTTAAGGTATGGGGGCAGTTATGAGCGAGATAGATTTCTATGATCCGAAATATTATACCAACAGAGAGCTGAGCTGGATTCTGTTCAACCGCAGGGTGCTGGATGAGGCCAGAGACAAGAACAATCCTCTGTTCGAGAGGCTTAAGTTCCTGAGCATCACGGCATCGAATCTTGATGAGTTTTTTATGATACGTATAGCGTCCCTGAAGGACATGGTGAATGCCAAGTACCAGAAGCCGGACATTGCGGGCCTGACGCCGGCGGAACAGCTGGAGAGGCTGGATACGGCTATCCATGAGCTGGTGGAGCTGCAGTATTCCACCTATAACCGGGCGCTGGTGCCCAGATGTAAGCAGAACGGCCTGCAGATCATCGGCAGGCACGAGGACCTGACCAAGAAGGAGGCGGCCTTCGTCGACAAGTATTTCGAGGAGAACGTGTATCCGGTACTCACGCCCATGGCGGTGGATTCCTCCAGACCCTTCCCCCTGATCCGGAACAAGACCCTGAACATCGCCGCACTGGTGCAGAAGAAGGATGAGAAGGGGGAGCTGGAGTTCGCCACGGTGCAGGTGCCCAGCGTGCTCAGCCGCATCGTGGAGCTGCCCTCCGGGGAGGGAGGCAGGCGGATCCTCTTCCTTGAGGAGATCATCGAGAGGAACATGCACAAGCTTTTCCTGAATTATGATATCGTGTGCGCCTATCCCTTCCGGATCATGCGCAACGCCGACCTGACCATCGAGGAGGACGAGGCGGCGGATCTTCTGAAGGAGATCGAGAAGCAGCTGAAGAAACGCCAGTGGGGAGAGGCCATCCGTCTGGAGGTGGCGGCAGGGTGCGACAAGCGGCTGCTGGGGATACTGAAGGACGAGCTGCACATCGAGGAGCAGAACCTGTACGCCATAGAAGGGCCCCTGGATCTGACGGTGCTGATGAAGGTATACGGGCTGGAGGGCTTCGAGCATCTGAAGGCCTCCAAGTTCGTGCCCAAGCAGGTGCCCCAGCTCCCGGCAGGCTGTGTGATCTTTGACGAGATCCGCAAGGGGGACATACTGCTGCACCATCCCTACCAGACCTTTGAGCCGGTGGTGCAGTTCATCCGTCAGGCCGCCAGAGACCCGGAGGTGCTGGCCATCAAGCAGACCCTGTACCGGGTCAGCGGCAATTCTCCCATCATCGCCGCACTGGCCCTTGCGGCGGAGAACGGCAAGCAGGTGACGGTGCTGGTGGAGCTGAAGGCCCGGTTCGACGAGGAGAACAACATCGTCTGGGCAAGGATGCTGGAGAAGGCAGGCTGCCATGTGATCTACGGCCTTGTGGGCCTGAAGACCCACAGCAAGATCACGCTGGTGGTTCGCAGGGAGGAGGACGGCATACGCCGCTACGTACATCTGGGGACGGGAAACTATAATGACGCCACTGCCAAGCTGTACACGGACGTGGGGCTTCTGACCTGCTCGGAGAGCATCGGAGAGGATGCCACAGCTGTCTTTAACATGCTGTCAGGCTATTCGGAGCCTCTTGTGTGGAACAAGCTGTCGCTGGCTCCCCTGTGGCTGAAAAAGAAGTTCCTGTATCTCATCGAAAGGGAGGAGAAATTTGCGAGGGAAGGGCGTCCGGCCCGCATTATCGCAAAGATGAACTCTCTCTGCGATCAGGACATCATCGCCGCACTGTACAAGGCCTCTGCGGCGGGAGTGAAGATCGACCTGATCGTCCGGGGCATCTGCTGTCTGAAGGCGGGGATCCCCGGCGTGAGCAAGAACATCACGGTGCGTTCCATCGTGGGAAATTTTCTGGAGCATAGCAGAATCTTCTATTTCGAGAACGATGAGCATTATGAGATATACTGTGGCAGCGCCGACTGGATGCCCAGAAATCTGGAGCGGCGGGTGGAGATCCTTTTCCCGGTGGACAGACAGGAGCTGAAGGAAAAGCTGCTGCACATTCTCCGCTGTCAGCTCGAGGACAATGTCAAGGCATCGGTGCTGCGCAGTGACGGTATCTACCAGAAGGCAGAGAAGCGGCGCAGGAAGCCCTGCAATTCGCAGGATGAGTTCTGCGCAGAGGCGGCAGAGGAAGCGCAGAAGTCCGCCGGGGAAAATGCGCCCCTGACCCGGACGTTCATACCGGAGACACATCATGAGTCCTGAGAAGGAACAAAGGATAACAGGATCATAATTCAGAAGCTCCTTTTAAGTCATGAAAGTCATGGAACATGAGATGTTCCGGGGACAGAGCAGTCATGAAGTTAAGCTTCGTATCAAGACATAAAAGACGTGCATTTTGGGATGCCTGGGGGGGCAGGGAAATGGAGAGCGGAAACGGGAAGAGAACCGTTGAAAAATTGAAAATAATACTTGCATCCACGTCTCCCCGCAGGCGTGAGCTGCTGGCCCAGATCGGTCTGGACTTTGAGGTGCGGACGGCGGGGACGGAAGAGAGGGCCACGGCCTCGGAGCCGGCAGACGTAGTGGAGGAGCTTTCTGGCCAGAAGGCGCAGGCTGTGCTGGAGGAGCTGGGGGACACCGCGGAGGCTGTGCTTATCATCGGTGCGGACACCGTGGTGGCTTCTCAGGGCCGGATCCTGGGGAAGCCCTCCGACGAGAGGGAGGCTGTTTCCATGCTTGGCAGTCTTTCCGGGAGAAGCCACGAGGTGTATACCGGCGTGACGCTGCTGTACAGAAAAGGCTGGCCGGGAGCCGGCTCTCCGGATAGGGAGCCGGGGGACGGACTGTGCCGCAGGGTGTTCCATGAAATGACGAAGGTGAGCTTCTATCCTATGACAGAGGAGGAGATCCGAAGCTACGTGGCCACGGGAGACTGCATGGACAAAGCGGGGGCATACGGGATTCAGGGACTGTTTGCCAGATTTGTGGAAAAGATAGAAGGAGATTACAATAATGTGGTAGGACTGCCCATAGGCAGGCTCTATCAGGAGGCAAAGGAGTGGCTCGGGAAATGAAGAAGGCAGTGATATTCGATTTGGACGGAACCCTCTCTGATTCCATCCACAGCATAAAGTACAGTGGGGACAAGGCGCTGGAGGCCTTCGGATACGGCCCCTTCACCGAGGAGCAGTACAAATATTTCGTGGGGGACGGGGCAGCGAACCTGGTCCGCCGGGCCCTGGCCGCAGGCGGTGACCAGGAGCTGGTGCATTTCAAGGAGGCTTATGCCCGCTATCGGGAGGTGTTCCGGGAGAACTGCATGTACCGGGTTCGCCCCTATGAGGGGATTCCGGAGCTTCTGGCGACCCTGAAGGAGCAGGAGGTAAAGATTGCCGTGCTGTCCAACAAGCCCCATGCCGAGACGGTGAACGTGATAGAAAGCCTGTTCGGGAAGGGATACTTTGATATCATACAGGGGCAGGAGGAGGGGCTGGAGATCAAGCCCAGCCCGCAGGGAGTCTTCCGGATTCAGGAGAGACTCTGCTTGTCGGGAAAGGACATGCTGTATCTTGGGGACACCGCCACGGATATGCGGACCGGAAAGAGTGCCGGAGTCTTTACGGTAGGAGCCCTTTGGGGCTTCCGGGACCGGAGGGAGCTGGAGGAGGGCGGTGCGGACGATCTGATCGAGTATCCCTTGGAGCTGCTGCGTTTTACATGATGCCGTTCTGCAGTCTTGCGTCATAGGGACGGTGCCGGATTTTCTCGGGTCCGAGGCGGCCCATAGGCCATGGATTGTCGAATGCGGCCGTTGCCCGTTCCGATCCCTTTATGACCCTCTGATTGTTGCCCATGCACTGGGCGTTCTCCATAGAATATAAATTTTCTCCACATAATAGCATTCGGAAGAAAAATTTGCAATCGGATTCTTCGGAACAGTGTGTTTTCAGGTTAAGAAAAGGATGTCAGTAGGACTGGGCGATACGGATGGGTTTTCGAGAAAAATGGATATTGACATAAGCGAATAATCGTATTATTATGTGGGCATAGCATGAGCTCAGTGATGTAAGGGGGTGGAAGTATGCAGGATCACGACTTTGACGAAGAGGTGCTGGAGTGCTTTCTGGAGAACCAGCTGCAGCTGTTTGACGAGAAGGTGGCCGAGACGCTTGAGGAGGCGGAGGACTTTCTGGTAGACTGTCTGGCTGTGGTGGTCGAATCGGAGGACGAGGTGATCGATTTCTTCGAGGAAGAGGGTCTGGATCTGGAGGGCATGAGTGACGACGCAATTCTCAGTGCGCCAGAGGTCTTCGATATCGGAGACGGCAGATATCTGATCGTGGAAGGCTGAGGCCGGCAAAGAAAGCAGGGCGGCGGGCAGCAGTGTCAAAAGATCATGATTCGCAGAAGGCATGGGCCGATGCAGGTCAAGAAAGCGGCAGGACAATTAACGTCCTGCCGCTTTCTTGATTTCTGCCAGCACGGAATAGGGAAGGAAAAGCTTCCCATAGCCGGTTGCCAGATCCAGCCCCGGCTTGTTGGCGCCATGGAAGTCGCTGCCGCCGCTGACCAGCAGGCCGTGCCGTGAGGCGAGCCTGCGGATACTGCGCTCTTCGGCATCGGTGTAGGTGCTGTAGACGGCTTCTACACCTTTAAGGCCTGCGGCCTTCAGTTCTGCGGTCAGCTGTTCCAGCTGCTCCTCCGTCAAGTGATAGAGAGTGGGATGGGCCAGTATGGGGATTCCGCCTATTTCCAGAATCAGCTGCACCGCCTGAACAGGCGTGACCTTTTCACGGGGGACATAGCAGGGACAGCCGTCGCCCACATAGCGGTCGAAGGCCTCCCTCATGGTTTTGACATAGCCGCAGGTCAGCATATATTTTGCATAATGAGCCCTGGTGATCACTGCGTCGGGAAAGCTTTCCAGCAGAGCCTGATAGGTCACGTCTATACCGGCCTTTTGCAGCAGACCGCACATCTTCTGGTTCCGCTTGACTCTGGAGTCCACGAAGGCCCTCAGCCGTGTGTGCAGCAGAGGACTTTTGTGGTTGATATAGAGCCCGATAATATGGATGTCCTTACCATGGTATTCCGTGGAGAACTCTATGCCCGGTATGACCTCGGGAACGGCGGGCAGGGAGCTGCCGTCGGAGCCGAAAGCCGTGGCCGGAGAGGCTTCTTTTGCATCTGCGCCGGATGCCGGGGCAAGGCGGGAGCAGGGGTGGGGGCGACGGATGGAGGTTTCTTTTATATCTGTGTCGGCCACCGGGCCGGTGGGAGAGGTTTTTCCGGACATAGGGTCTGCCATGTGATCAGGACAGCCAAGGAACCTGCGGCTGCGCAGGCTCTCGGCATACTGTATGGCCTCCTCCAGCCCGTCCACCGTATCATGGTCGGTGAGAGCGAAGGCCGCCAGCCCCTTTTCCATGGCATAATCCACCAGTCCGGCAGGCGTGAAGGTTCCGTCGGAGCGTGTGGAATGCACATGGAGATCTATGGGAAGCATATCATTACAGTCTTTTTTCTGTGTCATAGACGGCCTCAGTCCTCGTCTCCCTCTCTCTGGGCAGTGAACACGGTTCTCTTTCTGGCCATCTCGTCGTTTGCCAGATATTCATCATAAGTAGTGACCTTGTCGATGAGCTTTCCGCCCGGCAGGATCTCCATGATGCGGTTGGCCGTGGTCTGGACGAACTGGTGGTCATGGCAGGAGAACAGCGCCACGCCGGGAAATTTGATCAGCCCGTTGTTCAGGGCGGTGATGGATTCCATGTCCAGATGGTTGGTGGGCTCGTCCAG
>CANOFQ010000128.1 GCA_947565325.1 uncultured bacterium | reverse complement strand
CACCTCGCTTAAATCGGACAGGACTTTCGATGTCGAGCGGATTGTCTGCCACTTATGAAAGCTGCCAGCTTGCGGCAAGGAATCTGAAAGAAAGGTATCCGTCTTTGGATGTCCTTCCGGTAGACACTCTGGCGGCTACGGGGGGCATCGGCATTCTTGCGGAGGCGGCTATCAGAAATAGAGAGGAGGGCATGGGACTTCAGGAAAATTTCCATGCGGTCAGGGCTCTGGTACCCAGTCTCCGGCATTTTTTCATGGTGCAGGATCTGATGTACCTGAAGCGGGGCGGGCGGGTAAGCGCCGCCACGGCCATCGTGGGTTCGGCGCTGAACATTAAGCCCATATTGAAGATTGACGAGAACGGAAAGCTGGTGACCATAGACAAGAAGCGGGGCAACAAGTCGGCCATGGTTGCACTCTTTGCGTATTTCAAGGAGAACTATAATCCTCAGCTATGCAGGACGATCTATATCTGTGACGGGGATACGCCGGAGCTGGCAGAGGAGCTGGCCGCCAAGGTGAAGGAGGAGGCTCCGGACGCAGTGGTGCGCAGAACCATGCTGTCGCCCATTATCGGGGCGCATACCGGTCCGGGGATGCTGTCCATGATCCTGATAGGAAAATAGAGCAGCAGGGAGCCGGCACTGGGGCAGGCAAGGCCTTATTGGGCCGCCATGCCTGCCAGCTTCTGCCTCTTATATTCTGCGAACCGTCCTTCCTCAAGGGAGGCTCGGATCTCCTCCATCATGCTGTTGTAGAAATAGAGGTTGTGCAGTACGCAGAGGCGCATACCCAGCATTTCCTTCGCCTTGAGCAGATGCCGGATGTAGGCTCTGGAATAACGCTTACAAGCCGGGCAGCCGCAGCCCTCCTCTATGGGGCGCTGATCCAGCTCATACTGGGCGTTGAAGAGATTTATTTTTCCATGGCTGGTGTAAAGATGTCCGTGGCGGCCGTTTCTGGTAGGGTACACACAGTCGAAGAAATCTATGCCCCGTTCTACCCCCTCTAAGATGTTGGCAGGAGTGCCAACGCCCATGAGGTAGGTTGGCTTGTCCTTGGGCAGGAAGGGCACCACCTGGTCCAGAATATCATACATTTCCTCATGGGTCTCGCCCACCGCCAGCCCTCCAACGGCATAGCCGTCCAGCTCCAGCTCCGAGATCTGCTTCGCATGGTGGATCCGGATGTCGGCATACACGGCACCCTGATTGATGCCGAAAAGAAGCTGATGGGGATTGATGGTATCTTCAAGTCCGTTCAGCCTCTTCATTTCTTTTTTGCAGCGTTCCAGCCATCTGGAGGTGCGGTCCACGGATGCCTGCACATAGCTGCGGTCCGCCTTGCTGGGGGCGCATTCGTCAAAAGCCATGGCGATGGTGGATGCAAGATTGGACTGGATCTGCATACTTTCCTCCGGGCCCATGAAAATCTTCCGACCGTCTATATGGGAGTTGAAATAGACCCCTTCTTCCTTGATCTTTCTGAGGCCTGCAAGAGAAAACACCTGAAAGCCGCCGGAATCCGTGAGAATCGGCTTGTTCCACGACATGAACTTATGGAGGCCGCCCAGCTGCTTTACCACATTGTCCCCGGGCCGGACATGGAGGTGGTATGTATTTGACAGCTCCACCTGCGTCTTGATCTGCTCCAGATCAGAGGTGGCCACGGCCCCCTTGATGGCTGCTGCGGTTCCCACGTTCATGAACACGGGGGTCTGGATGGTTCCGTGGACGGTGGTAAGCTCCGCCCGCTTTGCCCGTCCCTCCTGCTTTATGATACGATACATAGTCTTGTCTTCTCCAAAATCATTCTATAAAAATCATGCGTCAGGTCTTTAGTATAGCATACAAATACTTTGATTTCCATGCCTATTTTTAAGAGGTTTATGCGCCAGGTGCCCACCGGCTGGTGACAGTGGATGCCGATGGGAACGTCAGCAGGACTGACATGCAAATTTTCCTTGCAGCCTGCCGCAGATATGTTAGAATGATGGAAGGTGCGGCCAATACAGCAGACACAGCGTCGTTTAGCGGTTCGTGTCTTAAGGGCAAGGAGACGGATGAAGTGAAAAAATACGATATGTTAAAGGATTCCCCGGGGAAGTCTCTGTTTTTCTTTGCACTTCCCATGATACTGGGAAATCTGTTCCAGCAGTTTTACAATATGGCGGACTCCGTGATCGTGGGAAAGTGTGTGGGAGAGGATGCGCTGGCGGCGGTGGGCGCATCCTATTCCCTGACCACGGTCTTTATTATGATAGCCATAGGCGGAGGGATCGGGGCGTCGGTGATTACCTCCCAGTATCTGGGGGCGAAAGAGTACGGCAGGATGAAGGTCTCCGTGTCTACGGCCCTGATCAGCTTTCTGGCGGTGAGCGTGGCGCTGGGGGTGTTCGGCTTTGCCATGTGCGAGAGGATTCTGGCGGCCCTTAATACCCCCGGAAACATCCTGGAAGATGCGGTCTTGTATCTGCGCATTTATTTTGTGGGCCTGCCGTTCCTGTTTATGTACAACGTCTTGTCAGCAGTGTTCAATGCTCTCGGTGACTCCAGAACACCGCTCTATCTGTTGATTTTTTCTTCCGTGCTGAATGTTTTCCTGGATCTGTTCATGGTGCTTGTGCTGGGGATGGGCGTGGATGGCGTGGCGGCGGCCACGGTGACGGCGCAGGGGCTGTCGGCGGTGATTTCTTTCCTATTGCTGAGGCGGCGGCTGCAGGAATTTCCGGATGTATCGGAGGGGGAAATCCAGAGCAGTGCCTACAGTCCGAAGATGCTGGGGAGCATGATCAAGATCGCCATTCCGTCCATGCTGCAGCAGTCCATTGTCTCCGTCGGGATGCTGCTGGTGCAGTCGGTGGTGAACGGATTCGGCTCCTCGGTTCTGGCAGGCTATACTTCCGGCATGCGGATCGAATCCATCTGCATTGTCCCCATGATTGCCTCCGGCAATGCCATGTCAACCTTCACGGCCCAGAATCTGGGGGCAGGGGATCCCGGGAGGGTGAAAAAGGGGTATCGGACGGCCTACGGCATGGTATTTGGCTTCGCACTGGTGATTGTGGCTGTTTTGAGCATATTTCACGGACAGATCGCAGCGGCCTTTCTGGAGGAGGGGAGCAGTGCGGAGGCTTTTGCCACAGCGGACGATTATCTGCGGTTCATTCGGTTCTTCTTCCTGTTCATCGGCATAAAGGCTATAACGGACGGCGTTCTCAAGGGTGCGGGGGACGTGGTGGTATTCACCGTTGCGAACCTGATCAATCTGGGGATCAGAGTGTCCGTCTCCTTCCGCTTTGCGCAGGTCTGGGGCGTGGAGGCGGTCTGGTATGCGGTTCCCATAGGGTGGTCGGTGAACTACGTCATCTCCTTCCTATGGATGCTGACCGGCAGATGGAGCCGGAAACGGGTGATCGGATAGAGAAGCAGCAGAGGGATATCCGTGGGAATTCCCATGAAATCCTCTTGACCAACAGATGTTTTTTGTGTATGATGTTTATCATGTGATTCCGATTTCGATTATCGGAAAGTGGACTGGGACTGAGAGAGGCAAAAAGTCAGGGGCGTTTAGCGCCGGAATGGAGGAGACATGGGTATTTTATTGACGGAAGGAGCGGCAGATGCAGGTGCGGGCGCCGCTGCGGCAGGTGGGATGAGCTTGATCGGTATGCTTTTGTTTTATGCCGTGCTGATAGGGGCGATGTGGTTCTTTCTGATGCGTCCCCAGAGCAAGGAGAAAAAAAGGGTGGCGGCGATGATCTCGGCGCTGGAGATCGGCGACTGCGTACTGACCACCTCCGGATTTTATGGCATCGTGATCGATATCACGGATGATATGGTCATCGTGGAATTCGGCAGCAACAAAAACTGCCGCATTCCCATGGACAAGTCTGCCATCAGCAGAGTGGAAAAGCCGGGAGAGAACTGAGGACGCAGGCTCTGCGGGATTTTCAGGAAGGATGCGCCTTCCTTTCAGCAGGATGGGCAAGATTGGCAAAAAATGGGCTGGTGCCGGGGGTATCGGTCCATTTTGTTCTGTTTTCTATTATCCAATTATTGATTCTTTATAATATTTTATTGCTATTTCCTTTTCTATCGGTTATGATAAAAAACTAAAGCTGCATTTTGAACGGATAGTTCACGAATGGGCAGCTTACTTTTCCACGAAAGGGGCTGCAGATCCATGAAAAAAGGCTTTTAAATGAAAGAGCCTGAAAATAGGGAAAGAGCCCTGATAATAGGATAGGAAAAGAGCCCTGAAAATGACAAATGGATTCTGCAAAATAAGGAAAGAAAGAGCCCTGAAAGGAAAGAAAGGACGGGATCGTTATGGAACTACATATCACGTGCATTCCCGGCGACGGCATCGGGCCGGAGATCGTCAGGGAGGCCAAGAGGGTGCTGGAGAAGGTCGGGGAGGTTTACGGCCATAAAATGATTTTTGAGGATATCCTGATGGGAGGGGCATCCATCGATGTCCATGGAGTGCCTCTGACGGAGGAGGCAGTCGCGAAGGCAAAGGCGGCGGACGCAGTGCTGATGGGATCCATCGGCGGCGACACCACGACTTCCCCGTGGTACAAGCTGCCGCCCAACCTGCGTCCCGAGGCGGGGCTTCTGGGGATCAGGAAGGCTCTGAATTTGTTTGCGAACCTGCGCCCTGCGGTGCTCTACGATGAGCTGGCGGCAGCGTGTCCCCTGAAGGAGGAGATCAGCAGGGCCGGCTTCGACATGATGATCATGCGGGAGCTGACGGGCGGACTGTATTTCGGTGAGCGCAGGACCGTGGAGGAGAACGGCGTCAGGAAGGCTATTGACACGCTGACCTATGACGAGAACGAAATCCGGCGTATTGCCGTGAAGGGCTTCGACATCGCCATGAAGCGCAGGAGGAAGGTGACCAGCGTGGACAAGGCCAACGTGCTGGATTCCTCCAGACTCTGGAGGAAGGTGGTGGAGGAGGTGGCCGCGGACTATCCGGAGGTGAAGCTGGAGCATATGCTGGTGGACAACTGCGCCATGCAGCTGGTGAAGGATCCGGCCCAGTTCGACGTGATCCTCACGGAGAATATGTTCGGCGACATCCTCTCCGACGAGGCGAGCATGGTCACGGGCTCCATCGGCATGCTGGCAAGCGCCAGTCTGAACGACAGCAAGTTCGGCCTCTATGAGCCCAGCCACGGCTCCGCACCGGACATTGCGGGAATGGACGTGGCGAATCCCATCGCAACGGTTTTAAGCGCCGCTATGATGCTGCGGTACAGCTTTGATCTGGACAGGGAAGCGGATGCGGTGGAGCGGGCCGTGAAGCAGGTGCTTCAGGAGGGCTACCGCACGGCGGACATTCTGTCGGAGGGCTGCGAGAAGGTGGGCTGCAGCAAAATGGGAGAGCTGCTGACGGAGCGGATCGCCTGATAGGAGCAGAACATCTGAAGAACAAATAATACAAAGCACAAATAAAAAAGTGCAAACAATACGAAGTGTAAATAATGTGAATCACAAATAATATGAAGCACGGATATTGTGAGGCATAAATAACACAGAGCGTAACGTAATAGGAGGCTGGAAAGCTGCCTGCGGGCGGCGATCAGGGAGGTAGGAAAAGGATGAGAAGCGATTCAGTGAAGACGGGCACCGCACAGGCGCCCCACAGAAGTCTGTTCAATGCGTTGGGATATACGGAGGAGGAGAGGCGCAGGCCTCTGATCGGCATTGTCTGTTCCTATAATGAGATCGTTCCGGGCCACATGAATCTGGACAAGATCGCAGAGGCGGTGAAGCTGGGCGTGGCCATGGCGGGAGGAACGCCGGTGATGTTCCCGGCCATAGCGGTATGTGACGGCATCGCCATGGGACATGTGGGTATGAAGTATTCTCTGGTGACCAGAGACCTGATCGCAGACAGCACGGAGTGCATGGCGCTGGCCCACGGCTTTGACGGGCTGGTGTGCATTCCAAACTGTGACAAGAATGTGCCCGGACTCCTGATGGCGGCGGCAAGGGTGAACATTCCCACCATCTTCGTGTCCGGAGGCCCTATGCTGGCGGGACGGATCCATGGGCAGAAAAAGAGTCTTTCTTCCATGTTCGAGGCAGTGGGCAGCGTGGCCGCAGGCACCATGACCATGGAGGAGCTGTGCGAATACGAGGAGAAGGTTTGCCCCACCTGCGGCTCCTGCTCCGGCATGTATACCGCCAATTCCATGAACTGCCTCACAGAGGCCATCGGCATGGGGCTTCGGGGGAACGGCACGATTCCGGCGGTGTATTCGGAGCGCATCCGGCTGGCCAAGCATGCGGGCATGAAAATCATGGAGCTGGTGGAAAGAGACATCAAGCCCCGTGACATCATGACCGAGGATGCCTTCATGAACGCTCTCACCGTGGACATGGCGCTGGGATGCTCTACCAACACTATGCTGCACATTCCGGCCATCGCCAAAGAGGCGGGGGTGGAGCTGGATCTGGACGTTGCCAATGAACTGTCTGCAAGAACCCCCAATCTGTGCCATCTGGCTCCGGCAGGCCCCACCTATATGGAGGATCTGAACGAGGCGGGGGGCGTCTATGCGGTGATGAATGAGCTGGCCAAGAAGGGTCTGCTGAAGCTTGACTGTATGACTGTAAACGGCACTTCCATAGGGGAGAACATCAAGAACTGCAAAAATATGGATCCTCAGGTGATACGGCCTGCGGAGAATCCTTATTCCGAGACCGGGGGAATCGCCATACTGAAGGGAAATCTGGCCCCGGACAGCGGCGTGGTGAAGCGTTCCGCAGTGGTGCCGGAAATGCTGGTGCATCAGGGACCGGCCAGAGTATTCGACTGCGAGGAGGATGCCATAGATGCCATCAAGGGCGGAAGGATCGTGGCAGGAGACGTTGTGGTGATTCGCTATGAAGGCCCCAAGGGAGGACCGGGCATGCGGGAGATGCTCAATCCCACCTCCGCCATCGCAGGCATGGGGCTTGGCTCCAGCGTGGCGCTGATCACGGACGGGCGCTTCTCAGGTGCCTCCAGAGGCGCCTCCATCGGCCATGTCTCTCCGGAGGCGGCAGTGGGCGGCCCCATTGCGCTCGTGGAAGAGGGGGATATCATCAGCATCAATATTCCGGAAAACAGACTGGACATGCTGGTGTCCGAGGAGATACTGAATGAGAGGCGGGCAAAATGGCAGCCAAGAGAACCCAGGGTGACGGGAGGGTATCTGTCCAGATACCGGGAACTGGTCACCAGCGGCAACAAGGGCGCCGTGCTGGAGATTTCCCAGGAAGCTTCCGGCGAAAAAAGATCTTGAGCGAAAGACCTGAGCGGGGGACGGCTTGGACGGAAGGACTGGGCGGGGATGTTTCTCGGGAGAACGGATGGAAAAGAAATGCCCAGGGAGAATTTTAAAAGCGAGATAAACGGAGGATTGACATATGCAGCTGAACGGTTCGGAGATCGTAGTGGAATGCCTGAAGGAACAGGGAGTCGACACTGTATTCGGATATCCCGGCGGTTCCATTTTGAATATTTACGATGCGCTGTATAAGCACAGCGGCGAGATCAGGCATATCCTGACCTCCCACGAGCAGGGTGCGGCCCATGCGGCGGACGGCTATGCCAGAGCCACGGGCAGGGTGGGGGTATGCATGGCCACCAGCGGCCCCGGCGCCACCAACCTGGTGACGGGCATCGCCACGGCGTACATGGATTCCGTGCCCATGGTGGCTATCACGGCCAACGTGACGCTTCCCATGCTGGGCAAGGACAGCTTTCAGGAGGTTGACATCGCCGGCGTGACCATGCCTATCACAAAGCATGGCTACATCGTGAAGAATGTGGCGGAGCTGGCAGGCACTTTACGGCGGGCCTTTGAAATCGCCCAGACCGGCCGGCCGGGTCCCGTGCTGGTGGACATCACCAAGGACGTGACGGCGGCAGTCTGTGAGTACACCCCCATGCCGGCATGCCAAAAGAGCCCTTCTGTCTCCTACACGGAGGAACAGCTGGAGAGAGTGGCGGAATATATCAGGGATGCCAAAAAGCCCTATCTCTATGTTGGCGGCGGAGCCATCATAGCGGATGCCTGCCGGGAGGTGGCACAGCTGGCGGAGCTGATGGACGCTCCGGTCTGTGACACGCTGATGGGCAAGGGAGCTTTTGACGGCAGGAGCGCCCGTTATACGGGCATGATCGGCATGCATGGCACCAAGACCTCCAATCTGGGAGTGAGCCAATGCGATCTGCTGATTGCCCTAGGAGCCAGATTCTCCGACCGGGTCACCGGAAATCCCAGAAAATTTGCGGAGAACGCCAAGATCATCCACATAGACGTGGATGCGGCGGAGATCAACAAGAACATACGGGTAGACGCAAGTCTGGTGGGGGATCTGAAGCTGGTGCTGCAGGCCCTGAACCAAAGGCTGGAAAAGCAGGAGCATCCGGAGTGGATGGAGACCATCCGGGAGCTGAAGGAGAGGTATCCGCTGAAGTATGACGACTCCCGTCTGTCCTGCCCTTATGTGATGGAGACCATCGACAGGGTGACAAAAGGAGAGGCCGTCATCACCACGGACGTGGGACAGCATCAGATGTGGGCGGCCCAGTATTATCGTTACACCAGCCCCCGCACCTTTCTTTCCTCGGGCGGCCTGGGCACCATGGGCTATGGCCTGGGCGCATGCATCGGCGCACAGCTGGGGCAGCCGGACAGGCTCTGCATCAACATTGCAGGGGACGGGTGCTTCCGCATGAACATGAACGAGCTTGCCACGGCCAGCCGTTACAACATCCCCATCATTCAGGTAGTCATCAACAATCATGTGTTGGGGATGGTGCGCCAGTGGCAGACCCTGTTCTACGGAAAACGGTATTCCCAGACAGTGCTGAACGATAAGGTTGATTTCTGCAAGGTGGCGGAAGCGCTGGGCTGTGCCGCCATCCGGGTGACGCAGAAGGAGGAGCTGGAGCCTGCCCTGGAGAAGGCCATTGCCATGAAGATGCCGGTTCTGGTCGAATGCATGATTCCGGAAGATGACAAGGTATTCCCTATGGTTCCTGCGGGTGCGCCCATAGCCGAGGTATTTGACGGAGACGATCTGTAATCGATCCTCTGTTTTACGATTCTGCCATGGAATGTGTCTGCTCAGAAGAGTTTGACCGACATAGAGATGTTCATATGAAGAGA
>CANOFQ010000127.1 GCA_947565325.1 uncultured bacterium | reverse complement strand
CAATACCTGCAGCAGTATATTAAAGACATCCGGATGTGCTTTCTCGATCTCATCAAACAGCACCACAGAATACGGATTGCGCCGCACCTTTTCACTGAGCTGCCCGCCTTCGTCAAACCCCACATACCCCGGTGGAGAACCGATCATTTTGGATACGGAATGCGACTCCATATATTCCGACATATCCACCCGGATCAAAGCATCCTCCGAACCGAACATGGCTTCCGCCAACGCCTTGCTTAACTCTGTTTTTCCCACACCGGTCGGTCCCAGGAACAGAAACGAACCGATCGGCCGGTTGGGATCCTGCAGGCCCACCCTGCCTCTGCGCATTGCCTTGGCCACAGCCGTAACGGCCTCCTCCTGACCGATGACCCGTTTATGCAGAATAGACTCCAGCTTTAACAGCCGCTCACTCTCTTTTTCGGCCAGCTTGGATACCGGTATCTTCGTCCAGTCTGAAATTCCGGGATATGCATAGTAGTCTATGGACTTAGAATATACCAGATCTACGCCCTTATACCTGACGGCCATATTGTTTAAATGGTCATGTCCCACAAATACCGCCTGCGTACTCTGTTTTTCTGTTATGGCATCAAAAAAGCCCGAATCCTGTCCGGGACAGCTGACGGGTTCCTCGTTCTCCCCGAAAAGATATATGGCATTACTATCACCGTTTTTTAGAGCTTCCTGCGCTTCGGCAAATGCCCGGAAGGGTATGTGCATGAACACGAAAGAGGGAACCGTCCTCCCCTCTTCTGCGGATATCCGGTCAATGGTTTCCCCATACCACTGTATCTGGTCCCCATGTACAGAATCATATTCTTTTGTCTGTCCCATATCTTGTACATAGTCATTGGAATCGATCAGAAACAGCAGACGGTTCAGACTGCCGTCAGAGTTCAGCACCTTTATATATTGGTTATATCTGCCATATATTTCGGGCTGTCTGTCTGCGTACAGCATGGAATGATTCGGCTCTTGGATGTAATAGCGGTATATTCCCTCTAACTCCTCTGCACTGTATGCGCCGATTGTCTCTGTGTCATGGTTTCCATAAACCATTGCCCACGGAATTCCGATCTTGTTCATAAGGCTGCAGACCTGCACGATTGCCCCCATATTGTCCTTGCTGAAGGTCTGCACCTGCATCGGATAGACCATATCTCCCGTCAGTATGATCAGGTCAGGCTGCGTTTCCCGGATAATGTCATAGCAGGCCGTGAGCGCCCTGCGGTCAGTCCCGATGGTTGCAATGCTTCCGCAGACATGGATGTCTGTCAGCTGAAGAATGCGGAATTCGTCAGCTGCGGCGGATACGGTGTACACTCCTGTTGCCCGGTCATATGTAAAGGTACTCTCATGGCGGAATCCCTCGTAATTCAGGGAACTGATATATCTGTTATTATAGTCGGAGCCGTTTTGCGTGATGTAGAGGTACAGCCCTGCCATGCCCAATACGGCGGCGGCATTCAGGAGCCTTACGGGAACGCGTTTTGCCCAGAGGTCTGAAAAACGCCGGAAGGGATTGTTGATGATCAGGCGCAGTACAAAATAGACAACTGCAGTGATGAAATAGCTGGCATACATGGAGAGGCTTCGGAACAGCACACTGACTGTCAGGTATCCGCCCAATACGATGATCCAGAAAGCAGACCACCTGACAATTGCATGTCTCGGTTCTCTGTGCGCATCAGATTCACTGCCGT
The DNA here is from genome assembly GCA_947565325.1 of uncultured bacterium. GTDB lineage: Bacteria > Bacillota > Clostridia > Lachnospirales > Lachnospiraceae > Acetatifactor. Next base: position 7,469 of record CANOFQ010000127.1, on the reverse strand, counting down.
TGTCAGCTCCGGATACACCGATGACATTCATATGCCGGTATATGTGCTGTTCCTGAAGCAGGCAGGCCATGCAAAAGGCACTGAAGGAAATCAGGAAAGCGCTTATCCCAAGGCAAAAGCGCAGATCGCTGTAGTATATATGTCCGGGAAGCAAGATGCTCATAGAAAAGCCCGACACCAATAGCATCAGGTGCAAAATGAATTTGTGACGGTCTGCCGTTGTGCTCTGCCTAAAGTATTCTTCCGCATCAAAATATACGGGAATGCTTTTTCCCCTTGTCTTTCCCAATGGCTTTTTTAGCAGAAAATGCAGAAGGCAGCTGATTGTGGCAGCTGCCAGCAGGGCAAGCGCCTGCCCGCTGCTCATGTTGACAACAATACTGTCATTCCCGAAAATCAGAATCAGAAGACAGTGCCACAGAATCAGGGACAGGCAGCATCCTGCCAGACCAGAGAGGGCCGCATAGCAGGAAATGCTGGAAAGGATTTTTTCCACCTGAGGGATATTCAGCGGGGTATCCGTTTCGGAACATTTTTCCCTTTGGGCTGTATCAGAAAATCTCATCTCAATCCGTCTCCTGTCCTCTTTTATCTGCAGCAATCCTTACAGTTCCTTTGCCACCCGTCCCCTAAAGAGTATATATCAGATGCAGGAGGTATTGCAATGCCCAAATCTGCTATTTTTATCGGCTCATTTTTAAAGATGTGTTCTTAGTCCTCCTGATCCTTCCGCTTTCCTTATAGGGGCGCACCAGCAGCCAGCACAGCCACGCCACCAGCAGGACGGCTACAGCCACGCCGATCACGTTCCCGTTTCCGCCAAAGAAGCTTCCCAGCTGATAGATGATCAGAGAGACCACATAAGCGAAACCGCACTGATACCCGATGGCGAACCAGGTCCATCTGGCACTGTTCATCTCCCTGCGTATGGCTCCGATGGCCGCAAAGCAGGGGGCACAGAGCAGATTGAAGGCAAGGAACGAGTATGCCGCCGCTCTTGTCATGCTCACGAAATCCAGCACTCCGAACACTCCCACTACCTCCTCCTTTGCCACAAGCCCCATGATGGTTGCAATGGCCGCCGTGGCATCATCGAATCCCAGAGGCCTGAAGATCCATTTGATTCCGTTCCCCAGAGCGCCCAGAACGCTGTGGGACAGCTCCGTCTGTGTGCTGAAGCCGAAAGCCCCATCAGCCCATCCGAAGCAGGACCCCGCCCAGATCACCATGGAGGAGAGCAAAATGATGGTGCCCGCCTTCCTGATAAAGGAACTGCCCCTCTCCCACATGCTCCGCAGCACATTGCCCAAGGTGGGCCAGTGATAAGCCGGGAGCTCCATGACAAAGGGGGCCGGATCTCCTGCGAACATTCTGGTCTTCTTCAGGATGATGCCGGAGACGACAATGGCCGCCACACCCAGAAAGTATGCGCTCACCGCCACCAGCCCGGAGCCTCCGAAGAGTGCCGTGGTGATCAGGGCGATGATGGGAAGCTTCGCACCGCAGGGGATAAACGTCGTTGTCATTATAGTCATCTTGCGGTCTCTGTCATTCTCAATGGTGCGGGAGGCCATGATGCCGGGCACGCCGCATCCGCTGCCGATCAGCATGGGGATGAAGGACTTGCCGGAAAGGCCGAACTTCCGGAATATCCTGTCCATGATGAACGCAACCCTCGCCATATATCCGCAGGCCTCAAGGAACGCCAGAAACAGGAAAAGCACCAGCATCTGGGGCACGAAGCCCAGAACCGCCCCCACGCCGCCGATGATGCCGTCGAGGATCAGGCTCTTGAGCCATTCGGAGCATCCTATGGCATCCAGCCCCTTCTCCGCAAGCGCCGGGATGCCCGGTACCCAGATCCCGTACTCCGCAGAATCCGGCGCCGCCGCCAGCAGAGGATCCACCATCTCGGAAAGCCCAAAGCCTGCCGCCTCCAGAGCCGCACCGTAGGATTCATATGCCTCCTCAAAGCCTGCGAAGTCTCCCTCCTCCATGGCCGCCAGCACATCCGCCGCACCCACTGCTCCTGCGTCTGCCGCCTCTGCCGCAAGCCGTCTCGCCTCCTCCGTAAACAGAACCTCCTGCGCATATTCGTCACAGCTTTCGGCATATTCGGCGCTGCCGATTCCGAAAAGATGCCATCCCTCCCCGAATACCCCGTCATTGGCCCAGTCCGTGGCAAAGGTTCCCACAGTAGTCACCGACACATAATAAACCAGGAACATCACCGCCGCAAAGATGGGCAGCGCCGCCCATCTGTTGGTCACAATGCGGTCGATTCTGTCGGAAACCGAAAGCCTGCCGCCCTTCTGGCCCTTTAGGACTTTTTGATCCTTCAGGCTCTCTGTGGCCTTTTTCGACACGCAGTCTTGTATCACAGAAGAAATGTATTCATATCTCTCATTCGTGATGACGCTTTCCATATCATCGTCAAAGGCCTCCTCCAGAGTCCTGATCTCCCCTGACACATCCGGGACAATGCCAAGCATGGAGGCAATCTTCTCATCCTTTTCCAGAAGCTTGATGGCAAAGAAGCGCTTCTGGCCTTCCCCAACATTCCTTCCCAGCTTTTCTTCCACTGCCCTGATGGCCGCTTCCACATTCCGGGCAAATTCATGCACGGGAGCCGCCGCAGTCTTCTGGGCCGCCAGTGCCACCGCCACAGCCGCTGCCTCCCGTATGCCAGTGCCCTTCAGCGCAGAGACAGCCACCGCCTGACACCCCAGCTTCTTCGCCAGCTTATCCATATGTATACTGACTCCGCTCTTCTCCACCAGATCCATCATGTTCACGGCCATGACCACGGGAATCCCCAGCTCCATGATCTGGGTGGACAGATACAGGTTCCTCTCGATATTGGTACCGTCCACAAGATTGATGATCGCGTCCGGCCTCTCATTGATCAGATAATTCCTTGCCACCACCTCTTCCAGCGTATAGGGCGACAGCGAATAAATTCCGGGAAGATCCGTAATGACAATATTCTCGGCGTCCCTGATGCCATAGGACTTTTTTAGCCTGCCCTCTTTCTTCTCCACCGTGACACCGGGCCAGTTTCCCACAAATTGATTGGAGCCGGTGAGCGCATTGAACAGTGTCGTCTTGCCGCAGTTCGGATTTCCTGCCAGCGCTATCTTAATCGACATATCTCCATTCCTTCTTTCCTACTGTTTTTTTCTGGATTCTCTTTTTCACTCATTATTTCAAATTGTTTACAGCTCCTTCGCCATCCGGAAAATACATGGTCCGGAAAAGCCAAATCGCATTAGTTCTAGCTATCACATATTAGCTTTAACTAACCTATGGTCAAAAAAATAGTCTTCTTCACTCCACCTCAATCATCTCCGCATCTGCCTTTCGCAGGGACAGCTCATATCCCCTTACCGTAACCTCCACCGGATCCCCCAGAGGAGCCACCTTGCGCACGTATACCTCTGTTCCCCTCGTGATTCCCATGTCCATGATCCTTCTGCGCACCGGCCCCTCACCAGAGAGCCTTATGACTCTGGCTGTCTGCCCGCAGGCAATGTCCCTCAATGTTTTCATATTCCCTTGTCTCCTCTCCTTCTGCGTCTCCTGAAGTGCTGTTTCTCCCGACTCGGGCATAATCCCCATGACCTTATACCATGATCCGGTTCGCCATGTCTTTCCCGATTGCCACCCTTGCTTCTTTTACATTGACGATAATATTCCCTCCCGCCTCAGAGACAACCGTCACTGCTCCCCCTGCCACAAAGCCCAGGTTTTCCAGAAAACGCCTGACCTCCGGTTTCCCGCCTATCTTCTTGATGATGTTCCTCTCTCCCGTTCGAACCATCGACAACGGCATATACGCTCCTCCCTCCTATGTCTTTTTTGAAAATGATTATCGTTTTCAATGGTTAGTATATGCTAACTCATCTTATTTGTCAATCCATTTTTTACAAAATTTTCAACCCCCATATTTTCAACCCCCATGTATTCACATTTTCCCTCTTACAGCTTCAGCTGCATTTATCTTTTTCCATAATAAAATTTGTGAGATATATTCCCTGCCGTTCTACTTGCTGTTCCCTGATCATCTTATAACCTCTTTTCTCAAAAAACGGCCTTGCTGTAATAGAAGCGTGTGTGACAACCTTTCCCGGAACCGCCTGCTCCAGCTTATCACATATAGAGGCGGCGACACCTTTTCCCTGATAGTCCGCATGAACATATAGGCGGTCAAGATACCCCGTGCTGTCTATATCGCCAAAACCTATGACAGATTTGCCATCTACTGCAACAACACAATAATGTTCTTGAAACGACCGATCCCACTTTTCTAAATCTATCTTTCCCGTCGCCCATACATCCAATTGTTCTTTTGTGTAATCCTTGGCATTAACTGTATGAACCGTATTGTAAAACAGCCTGGCCAACTCTTCGCAGTCTTGCGGTTCGTAATCTCTGATAACCATTTTCCTTCTCCCCGTTCATTTTAGTTGGCGGAAACCTCCGACAACCAAATTATACCTCAATTCTATGCAGACTTCCATATAAGCTGTCCTCTTGTCCGGCATTCTATTTCCACGGGAAAAGCATCGGGCCGCCTTTTCATGTTCGGCAAAGCCCCTGTCGCTGCTTTTGAGGCGCAGTCCTTCAGACCCCGGTTGGATAAGGGCCAAAGCATCCGGGCAGGAGACAAGAATAGATTTATTCGAAATAGCCTTTGCAGTAAGCATATATACATGGTACAATATCGAAACAGAGCGATGGGGTCTTGTAAAAGCGCTAATGCAAAAAAGCGGCAGACAAGCCGCAGGCGCAGAGAGAATCAAGAGAAAACCGCAAATCAGAAAAGAAAAAGGAGAACGGCATGGACAACATGGAAGAGAAACTGGATTACGGCGCACTGGCTACAGAAAACTACAATCCCAGAACCGCCGACATCGATAAGATGGACTCCCGTCAGATCGCCGCTGCGATAAACGAGGAGGACAAGACCGTGGCGCTGGCCGTGGAAAAGGAACTGGATTCCATCGCAGCGGCCATAGATCTGCTGACCGATGCGCTGAAGAAGAACGGCCGGATCTTCTACTGCGGTGCCGGCACGTCCGGGCGGCTGGGCATGCTGGACGCACTGGAATGCCTGCCTACCTACGGACTTGCCGATACGGTCATCGGCGTCATGGCAGGGGGACGGCGGGCGCTGTACGATGCCACGGAGGAAGCCGAAGACAACTACAACGAAATTTCCGACATGCTGAAGGAATATGGCTTCTGCGCCCGTGACGTCTGTATCGGCCTGTCCGCCAGTGGCTCGGCAGAATGCGTCAAGGGGGCCATGGACTATGCCCGTGCCTGCGGCGCAAGAACCGTTTCCGTCACCTGCAGCAAGAGCAATCCCCTGATCCCCCGGTCGGACATCGCCATCTCGGTGGTGGTGGGGCCCGAGGTCATCAACGGCTCCACCCGCATGAAGGCGGGCACGGCCCAGAAGCTGGTCCTCAATATGCTCTCCACCGGAGCAATGATCCGGTACGGACGGGTCAGGGGCAACTACATGGCTTACATGGTTCCCACCAACAAGAAGCTGGCGGACCGTGCGGTGCGGATCATCATGGACAAGACCGGGGTCTCTCAGGAGGAAGCCGCCCGGCAGCTTGAGACAGCCGGCAACGTGATCGCCGATGCCATCGATGCCATCGAGGGAGTCCCCTCCGAAGCAGCATGGCATAAGGACAGCCTCAAATCCTGAAAAGCCCCCTGTAATCTTCATAGAGCCTGATGGAGTCAGGATGACCGCAGAAGGCACGGGTTCCGGGGCGGTTCATCATTCCCATGTATTGATAACAGAGCACAGTGTCCACATAGGGAGAGATGCTCTCCAGCTGCCTGCGTATCCGGTCTATGCCTGCGGGCAGCAGTGCGCTCCGGTATACATCGCCCTCAAACGTGAACAGCTCCATGTCCGCCCACAGTGCGCTGCGCCCCGCACGGTCATGTGCCTTGCGCAGCGCCTCATAGAAGGCGGCCGTCTGCTCCGGCGAGGATTTTCTTACTCCCACCTCGTCCTGATAGGCGATGATGTCGGCGCCTATCTTCTCAAGCTGTGCTACATAAGCATCGTCCGCTTTCAGAAGATTCGTCCCGTAAGGTGCGATCAGCACCTTTGAGCCGGGCATCAGCTTATGCCCCATAGCGGAATAGTCATTGATGTAGCGCAGAAAGCCGTCCTCAAAATGTCCGTCAATACAGGCCTCGTCCGGCAGATACCAGCCATAGAAGGAGGAATGTCTGCCGTACAGTGCCGTCAGCTGCTCCATTGCCCGGAAAGCACGGGCCTGAACGTCCGAATCTGCTCTGTTCACATGGGACTTCCTCCAGTTTCCATAAAATCCGCAGGATACAAAAACCTTCATGTCATACCTGTCTGCCGCTGTCAGAAGCGTCCCGATGGGATCCTCGCAGGGAAAATCCGCCTTCGGAAAAATGTCTGTCTTGAAATAGCTTTCCGCAATTCCGGTAAATCCCTTCTCCTGAGGATCCGGCTCCTCCACAAGGGCGCTGCACAGCAGCACTATGTACTTCATGCCCAGAGAGGCCATCTCCGCCACCTTTTCCTCCCACTGCGCCCCGTCAAAATGTCTGCAGATGGGATTCCAGTACTTCCCCTCCACCCTGCTGTGATGCTGGAACTCAAACCATGAGCCTTCAATCGGTTTCAACATTCCATTTTTCCTCCTTATTTCATCAGCATAAATTTTTTTCGACTTTTTTCAATTTTTTTCAAAAAAGGTATTGACAAATAGACCCCCTTCCTATATAGTAATATATGAATTCCCCTTTTATTGACAAAAGCACCCAAGAATTTCTTGTGCGTGCTTTTGTCTTTTAATTTTTGGGGGATTATCCAAGTATGTCCTGCCCTGTCTCCTGCCGCATCTTTTCCAGATAAGGTCCCGGATCCTTCTCCATACCTACCATGGCCTCAAAGGCCGCCAACAGAAGCCTTGGCTGCCGAAACCGGTTCATTTCCTCCGGGCGGTCCATATACAGCTTGAAATGATCCACCTGCCATACCAGCACGTCGGCCAGAGTATGTCCGGCTACTTCATACTCGCAGAGAAAATTGCCATAGTCATGGTAATATGCCAGTTCCCGCAGAAGCCCCGGTGAGCCGCTTATATTCTGCCACAAAGCCTCTCCGTATTCCCTGCCTTCTCCTGCCTGCTCTGCCAGTCTGACCAGGAAGCTCTTCAGCTCCTCCATTGCTTTTTCTACCTGCGTTCTCTCCATCCGTTTCCTCCATCCTTTCTCTCTCAGCTTGTGTCAGCACATACATAAGCTTCGATTTTTGAGGCCTATATCCCGGCTTACGTATGACGGACACATGTACGCACCCCTTGTCCGGGGATCCTGAAATTCTCCCGGAAAGTTTTTCTTTTAAAATTTATACCCACAAATGTAATTAATTGCCGTCTGCACAGTATAACGAGTGAACG
>CANOFQ010000126.1 GCA_947565325.1 uncultured bacterium | reverse complement strand
GGGCGTTCTGTTGGCTGGCGCCGGTTTACCGCCGGAGGGAGTTGGACAAGAAGGCGCAGGAGCTGAACATCGTGTCCCTGAACGTGAATGATCTGGTGGAGCTGATCCTGAAGCGTCTCCGTCCCATAGCCCGGAAAAAGGATGTGGAGGTCGTCTTTGAAAGTATGCGTTCGGTGACGGCTGAGGTGGACGAGGTGAAGATGAGCCTGGTTATGACGAACTTGGTGGAGAACGCTATCAAATACAACAAGGACCACGGCTGGGTGAAGGTGGAGCTGGATGCTGACCATCAGTATTTCACCTTTAGGGTCAGCGATTCCGGGGTGGGGATTCCGGAGGAGGCTCTGGCGAACATCTATGAGAGGTTCTACCGGGTGGACAAGTCCCATTCCAGAGAGATAGGCGGGACGGGGCTGGGTCTTGCCATCACCCGAAGCGCCGTGCTGGTGCACCGAGGAACCATCACGGTGACCAGCAGGGAGGGAGAGGGCACCAGCTTTGTGGTGAAGATCCCTCTGTTTCATACGGGAAACCAGACGGGGTGATCTGCAGGGGGCTTTCCGAGAGGCAGAACCGTCAGGGGCAGGGATCCTCGGAACGAGGATGCCGCCAGAGGGAATGGGGAAGCCGTCGGGAACGGTCCTGAAGGGCAGAGCGCTTTGGCGGCAGGGTGGAGCCGGTGTGAAAAAGGAGCGTTTGCTGCCGGATGGAGGATGATGTAGTGAAGAAAATGGTTTTGGCTCTGCTGGGATGCCTGTGTATGGCGCTTGCCGCCTGCGGGAAGGCGGAAGAATATGGCGAGGATATGTATGAGGTATATTATTTGAGTAATTCTGCCACCAAGGTGGAGATGCATCCCCATGAGATGGAGGCGGACACGGTGGAGGGGCAGGTGGAAGAGCTGCTGACATGCTTGTCGACGAATCCGGTGAAGCTGGAGTACCAGGCACCGCTGTGCATGGGCTTTGACATATTGGACAGAAAGCTGGAGGACGGCAAGGTGCAGATCGACGTGAGCGCCGCCTATCAGGGGCTGCCTGTCACCACGCAGGTTCTCATCCGGGCCGCCATCGTGCGCACCCTGACCCAGATCGAAGGGATCAGCATGGTACTGATGACCGTGGAGGGGAATCCCCTCTATGACAACAACGGCAGAGTGGTGAGCTGGATGGGAGCCAGCCAGTTTATCGACAACGACGGCAATGAGATCAATACCTATGAGCTGGCCAGAATCAGGCTGTATTTCGCAGGGGAGAGCGGAACGGAGCTGATAAGCACATATCGGGAGAAGCGCTATTCCACCAATCTTTCACTGGAGCGGTTCGTGGTGGAGGAGCTGATCGCAGGGCCCGGGGAACAGGCACAGGGGCGGTATCCCTCCATCAACCCCAACACGAAGATATTGAGCGTCATGACCAGAGACGGGGTCTGCTATGTGAATCTGGATGATAATTTCCTGACTGTGGTGAACAATGTGTCCACGGATGTGTCGGTATATTCTATTGTCAATTCTCTGATCGAGCTGAGCAATGTGAACAAGGTGCAGATCCTTGTAAACGGTGAGGTGCCCTCCTCGTTTACGGCAACCTCCTTCGAGAGGAATCTGGACATTGTAGTGACCGTAGATAAATAAATCTTTTATTCTTGTATCTTCATACGAAATTCACACGAATATGATAAAATATTGACACATGGCAGGGCATCGGGACAAAGGCAGACTGTCCCGGTCTTCTGTTTCATGTGCGCAGAAGCGATATGACAGGCGGAGGCGCTGCATGCCGGGGTGCCATGGGCCGGGGCAAGGCATGCAGGAGTGCTTTCATCCCGAAGAGGGTTGAATGGAATGCTCTGTTGGAGTGATTTATGGGCTGAAGCACTGGGAACGGATATGGAAAAGACAGCGGTATGAGAAAGATAGGCGGGGCAGAGCCCGCCGGAGGAGGAAGGATATGGGGGACAGGGTGTACGAGGTGCTGTTTCTGGAGGACGAGCCCACCATACGGGAGGTTCTGACGGAATATATGACGCTTTCAGGATATCATGTCACCGGCGCAGAGCGGGGGGACGCAGCCATAGAGCTTCTGGAGGAGCGGAGGTTCGATCTGGCGGTGCTGGACATCTGTGTGCCGGGGGCGGACGGGTTTCAGGTGCTGAAGGCCCTGCATGACAAGGGGGAGAGCACGGCGGTGATCATGCTGACGGCGCTGGAGGATGAACAGATGCAGCTGAAAGCCTTTAATCTATATGCAGATGATTATGTGATTAAGCCCGTCTCTCCCATCATCCTGCTGAAGCGGATGGAGACGATCCTGCGCCGCACCGTGGGAAGCGGGGCGGAACCGGAGAAAGAAAGGGGGCTGGTGCTGAAGGAGGAGGCCTACAGCGCATTTTATGAGGGGGAGCGGCTTCCCCTGACCCTGAGCGAGTTTCTGCTTCTTCAGACGCTGTATAAGAATCCTGAGCGAGTGTTCACCAGAGAACAGCTGATCCTGAGCATATTCAATGAGGATTATATCGGAAACGACAGGATCATAGACGCCCATGTGAAGAACCTGAGAAAGAAGCTTCCCGTTCCCTGCATCAGGACCGTGATCGGAGTGGGGTACAGATTCGACAGAGAGGCTGTCTCGGGGTCTGGCAGCAAGGAGGGCGGGGCATGAAGCTGGCGCGCAGGAATCTTGTCTATAGCATGGTGCTGTCAGGGATCCTCCTATTGCTTCTGGTGGGATATTTCATCTACATGCTGCCCTCTCTGTATGTGGACTATAGGATGCAGGAGAACCTGAGAGCCATAAGAGAACAGCATGAGGCCTATGTGAGGGACCGCTCCTATGAGAATGTGCAGGTGAAGAACTCTATGGCCTGCTATTCCGTGGAGCTGCCAAAGAAGGGGGACAGAATCCGGATCACCGGCAAGGCCTTCTCCGTGGAGATCGTCATCAGGGATGACAGGCTTAAGGAGATTCTGGAGCGGTGCAGGGAAAAGCTGCGCTTTGACGATGGCTTCCGGGAGGAAGAGGGGGCCGGTGGGGAACCGCAGGAGGGAGTCTATGAGGCGGTGGCGGAGGATATATCCGCAGAGCTGGAGGAGCTGGGGGAGATTCTGTGGGAGACCGCAGGGGAAGGAGAGGCCCTGCCCGTGGAGCTGGAGTTCGTGTACGTGCAGGACATAGGTGAGGTGTATTTCGGGGAGTCTGTCAGACAGCATTATGATTCCGGCGGTCCGCTGATCATAGAAGCCGGGATATCGGATGCCGACAATCATTATACCAACTATATCGCCCTGGAACAGACGCAGGAGAGCCTGATTCTGTCTTATCTGCCCGTGGTTACGCCGGAAATGGACGAGATCCGGCCCGTGGTGCTCCAGAGCCTTCCCATGCTGGGGGCAGTGATCCTGCTTCTGAGTCTGCTCTTTTCGCAGGCTTATTCCAAGGGAATCGTGACTCCCGTGGAGAAGCTGGTAAAGCATGCCAGGGAGATGAAGGTCTCGGGGGATCTGCCCCCGGAGCGGCTTTTTCAGGGGCGCTTCGGCCGGAAGGACGAGATCGGGGAGCTGGCGGAGACGCTGGATGATTTCTATCTGCAGATCCGGAAGAGCTACCGGGAGCTGGAGGAGGAGAACAGGCGGCAGGAGATATTTTTAAGGGCATCCTCCCATCAGCTGAAGACTCCTATTGCGGCGGCGCTGCTGCTGGTGGAGGGCATGATGAACCGGATCGGCCGGTATGGGGACACGAAGAAATACCTGCCCGAGGTGAAGCGGGAGCTTCTGTCCATGAGGAAGATGGTGGAGGACATTCTGTACCTGAACCGCTGCGCCGATCATATACAGCTTTCCTTGGTGAACGTGGGGAGGCTTCTGGAGGAGCGGCTTATGGCCTATCAGGTGGTTCTTACAGACAAAAGGATCAAGGTGGCGTTTCAGAGGGACGAGGAGCTGACGGCATATACGGACGAGGCCCTGCTGCTGCAGATCGTGGACAATCTGCTGTCCAATGGGGCGAGGTACACGCCCAGGGGCGGACGGATACAGATTTCCCTGAAGGACGGCAGGCGGGTCAGGATAGAAAATTTCGGCGTCAGGATCCCGGAGGAGCTGCTGCCCCATATTCTGGAGCCCTTTGTCAGCGGCAGCCATGAGAGGGAAGGGGACGCTGGCCGCAGCCACGGACTGGGACTTTACATCGCTTCCTATTATGCCAGAAAGCTGGACATTTTCCTTTCCGTCTCCAACGGTGAGGACAGCGTGGCGGCGGAGCTGCTCTTCCCCGGGCCGCAAAAGCAGATTCATTAAGCTGCATCCCATCTTCATCAGAAATTCATACGGGTCTGGTAGAATGATGATAAAAATAAGAACCGGGACAAGAAGAGGAGGGACTTATGCTTTTATCCATTGGGAATCTGACTGTGAAGTACGGCGGGAACGTGGCGCTTTCCATAAGGGAGCCTCTGGAGATTCAGGAGGGGGACCGGGTAGGGGTGATCGGCTCCAACGGCGCAGGGAAGACAACTCTGATCAAGAGCATTCTGGGGCTTGTGCCCTATCAGGGCACCATCAGGACGGAGCTTGCGCCGGACCAGATGGCGGTTCATATGCAGTTTAACGAATACACGGACAATATGTCCGTGGGGCATGTGATGGAGGCGATTCTGGACAGGGACATCTCCAAGGACAAGAAGCTGCAGGAGCTGATCAAGTTTTTTGAGTTTCAGGACTGCCTGAAAAAGAAGTATTCAAAGCTTTCCGGCGGCCAGAAGCAGCGCTTCACCATCATCATGGTGATGATGCAGGAGGCGCCTCTGACCTTTTATGACGAGATCACATCAGGACTGGACTTCGAGACCAGACAGAAGCTTGTGGAAAAGCTGGTGGAATGGTACAAGGGAAAGGAGGCCAGCTTTCTCATGGTGTCCCACTATTACGAGGAGCTGGACCAGCTGGCGGATAAGCTCCTGATCCTAGACAAGGGGCAGGTGGTGGATTACGGCAGGCGGGAGGAACTGTTCCACAAATACTGTGGCCGGGCGGTGATCACCATGGACAACACCCCTGGGAACGCAGCCCTCATGGCAGGGGTGGAGAAGATGGCATCCCCGAAGCATCTCATCGCAGTCTCCTGCGGCAGCGAGGAGAAGGAGAGGGAGCTGACCGGGCTCCTGCTGGGGAACAATGTGAACTATAAGCGGAGCAACAATGACATCGAGATGCTCTATATCAATGCAAAGGAGGCCCGAAATGAAAAATAAGAGGAAAATGATCTCCAAAAGGATGCTTCTCTTTGAATTCCGCAATGTGACAAGGAATCCCTACGTGCATATTTTCGGGGTGGGAATGCCGGTTCTCATGATGGTGATCATCACCCGTGCGGTTCTTGGGGAGATAGTGGACAGGGAGGCGCTGCTGTCCGTGAAGACCACGATCTTTCTGGGGATCGGGGCAATGATTCCCATGGCCACTATTTTCATGGGATACGGCGTTGCCCATGCCCAGGAGCTGGAGAAGGGGATCCCCCAGAGGATGGAGCTGTTCGGCATCGGCCTGAGGGTCTCTCTGTGCAACAGGATCGTATCCGAAGTGATCTTCATGGCCATAGCCTTCATCATCTATTTCGGGGTGGGATACGGAGTCGTAGGTGTGAAGCTGCCCAAGCTGTCGGGAGCGGTCTTGTACATGATCTGCATTCTGGCCTTCAGCGTCATACTGTTCTGCCTTGCCCATGCCATTGCCGCCATGCTCAGGAAATTTTCCCTTACCTACTGTGTCACCATGATCCTTTATTTCGGGATGATGATTCTGGGTGGCATGATGGGGATCAGCTTTGACAGTATGCCCCCTGCCCTGCAGGCGGTGGCCAGGCTGCTGCCGGTGACCTATATCAACAAGGACTTTGCCGCTATATGGGCAGGGGAGAGCTATAATTTCATGCCCATGCTGCAGTCCTATCTGCTGCTGGGAGCAGTGGCGGGCATTTTGCTTTTCGTCACCGTGAAGCGAGGATCCAGAAGGCTGCACTGAGGGGGCGCTGCTGTATCTAGGCAATTTGGGTTGAAACAGTCGCTTTGGTGTTTTTAAGATTCTAATTAAAGTTGCCGCTGTAGTATTTTCTGACATGAGATATAAAGGGGGTATTATGAGGAAAAGGCCATTGTTTACGGCGGCGCTGCTGATCGTGTTCCTTGCGGCCCTGTGGCTGGAGACGGGAGGGGCGAACCGGGCAGGGCCCGGACAGAACAGCCTGGGGGAGCCAGAGGCGTTTCAGGAGCTTGTGGTAAAAGGGCAGGTATATCAGAAGGACGAGACATCTGTTTATCTTAGGTCTGTATCTTTATCTACATCTGATTCCGTTCATTCGGCTAGTTCAGCCGATTCAGTTTTGCATATCATCTGTGATACGCAGCAGGCATCGCAGATTCCGCTGGGAAGCATGGTGACCCTTGAGGGAAGCTATGCGCCTTTTTCCCATGCCACGAATCCGGGTGAGTTTGATTCCGCAGAATATTATAGAACGCTGGGAATCGGCGGCAGGCTCAGGAAGGCGACGGTTCTGGAGCTGGAGGAAGGGCACTGGCCGGTTCGGGAGGGGCTGTATCAGCTAAAATGCTGTCTGCGGAACCGGCTTTACAGCATACTGCCCCAGAAGGATGCGTCCGTCATGAGCGCACTGCTTCTGGGGGACAAGAAAGGGCTGGAGGACGAGGTGAAGGATCTGTACAAGCGCAATGGGATTCTACATATCCTGAGCATATCCTCCCTGCACATCACCATCATAGGAATGAGTGTGTACAAGCTGCTGCGCAGGATGCGGATGCCCGTGGCCGGGGCAGCGGTGGCGGGCAGTCTGGTTCTGCTTCTGTACGGGGGCATGACGGGGTTCGGCGTGTCCTCCTGCCGGGCAATCGGCATGTACCTGATCAGGATGCTGGGGCAGGTGACGGGCAGAACCTATGATATGCTGACTGCTCTGGGGGTGATGGGGGCGGCCATGGCAGCGGGAAACCCGTATTATCTGCGCAACAGCGGCTTCCTGCTTTCTTTCGGTTCGGTAATGGGAATCGGGGTACTGTACCCTGCGCTTCTACCGGAAATGCCGAGGAAGGCGGAAGCACCGGGGAAGCTGAAGCTGTCCGAGGAAGAAAAAATGCAGAGAGCGGCAAAGCTGTGTTCTTGGCTGCCGGAGCCTTTTAGGAGAATGATCTGCAGATGCATCGAGGCTCTTCCTGCACTTGAAAAGCAATCTGTCTGCAAGTCTATTTTCCAATCCTTCTTCGCAAGCTTGTCCATCACTCTGTCTACATTGCCCATCCAGCTTTGGTTCTACTATGAGATCCCGATCTATGCCCTATTTCTGAATCTTTTTGTGATTCCCCTTATGAAACCGATGATGATAGCTGGGATTCTGGCCATGGCCGTGCCGGGGCTGGGGGGCCTTGGAATCGTGAATCATGTCATCCTTGCCGGGTACGAGGCGCTGTGCGGATGCTTTGACGATCTGCCCTTCCGCAGCTGGAACCCGGGCTGTCCGCAGCTGTGGCAGATAGGCATATATTATCTGCTGCTTGGGGGAGCGGCCGTGGCGTGCAGCTATGGAAAGAGGAATCTGTCGATGGAAAAGATACGGAAGGACTCCTTGCCGAAAGGGACGGAAAAGGCACACAAGCAGATGTTGTCGAAAGAGATGGAAAAGACGCAGAAGCAGTTTCTGCCGAAAGAGATGCGGAGAAAGGCTTCACAGATAGGCTTCCTGCTTCTGGCGGTTCTGGTTCTTGCCCTCAGGCCCATAAAGCAAAACAGTGTCACTTTTCTGGACGTGGGGCAGGGGGACTGTATTCTGGTACGGGTAGCTTCCGGCCAGACCTATCTGTTCGACTGCGGCAGCACCAGCAGAAGTGGCGTGGGGAGATATGTTCTGCTGCCCTGCCTGAAATATTATGGCATAGGAGAGATCGATGCTGTGTTTCTGTCCCATCCGGACGGGGATCATGTGAACGGGGCGCTGGAGCTGCTGGCCCTGAGCGGAGAAAATGGGATCACGGTCAGACAGCTGGTGCTTCCTGCCATTGGGGAGGCGGATCGGGAGGCGGCGCTGGGGGAGCTGGCGGAGGCGGCCCGGACAGCCAAGCAGAGGAGCCCCGTGGCGGTGGGCTATCTGGCTGCCGGAGAGAGCTGGGACTGCGGCGGGGCGGTTTTTCGCTGCCTGCACCCGGCGGAAGGGTACGGAGCGGAGAACCCCAACGAGTACTCGGAATGCGTTCTGGCGGAATTCAGGGAGAGGGACGGGAACGGGCAGAAATGGACGGTGCTTCTGACCGGGGACGTGGAGGGAGAAGGAGAGGAGGCTTTGGTGGCAGAGCTGAAAAAAAGACAGATAAACGGGCTGACGGTGCTGAAGACAGCGCATCATGGCTCCAGAAACTCCACCTCCGAGGCGCTCCTGGAGCAGATCACCCCACGGCTGGCCGTAATTTCCTGCGGCAGAAACAATCGCTATGGACATCCCCATAAGGAGCTGCTGGAACGGCTGGAGGCATCAGGCGCATATATCCTGCAGACAGCCCGATCAGGGGCTATAACGGTGACTTTCGAGAGCGGTAATCTCCGAATCAAGGTCTGGGCGGGCGAAAGTGGGGGAAAGTAAGGAAAGGTAAGGATAGTAAAGAAAAAGCGAAGGAAAGGTAAGAATAGTAAAGGAAGGTAAAGGAAAAGTGAAGGAAGGTAAAGGAAAGTGAGAGGAAAGGAGTCAAAGGTGCCGGAAGAAAGGAAAATTGATTGTGGAACAGAGGGAAATAGGATATAATGGAGACAAGAGAGATTGATGAGTATGCGTTTTGTGTACATTTTGGTTGGGCAATGTTTGAACCGTAGGTATCTATTGCTGCGTTATGGATGAGGGCGGCAGGAGATTCAAAATAGAGAGGGATTCAGAATGGGAGTGCTGATATGGCAAGAACGGTAAGCATCGGGAATCAGGATTTTGAGAGCATTAGAACAAAAGACTGTTTCTATATAGACAAGACAAAGTTCATCCGGGAATGGTGGGAGTCGCAGGACGTGGTGACGCTGATCACCCGCCCGAGGCGCTTCGGAAAGACCCTGAACATGAGTATGCTGGAAAAGTTCTTCTCGGCGGAGTATGCCGGCAGGGGAGATCTGTTCGAGGGTCTGGAGATCTGGAAGCAGGAGGAGTACCGCAGCCTGCAGG
>CANOFQ010000125.1 GCA_947565325.1 uncultured bacterium | reverse complement strand
CAGTAAATTCAAGGCCTCTGGGACTTTTTTGCTGCTTTAGGTGTCAAACTCAGGAGTATAACATAAAAGTTTCCTACGTCAACACTTTTTTACAGTTTTTAGAAAAACTTTTCATATCATATTTTCATATTTCCGGCGGGAATGATTTTATCGTACAGATCCAGTCCGAAGCTGGTCAGCTCCGGGGCGTGCTGCACCATCTTGAAGGTGCGCCTCCCGTCCTCCAGACGCTGGGCGCTGAGGAATTCCGCCCGGGAACCCAGGCCGTCCCCCTGGTGCCCCGCCTGCCCCATTGTACCTTCAGGCTCCGCCCCGCTGCATTCCGCATAGACCCTCTGGGCGAAGGAGAGCAGATGCGTCACTGTCAGAACCTCCACCCCCGCCTCCGTCAGAGCCCTGACCACGTCATAGGCGATAAGGGAGCCCTCCTTCTCCGTGGTGGATGCAAAGGATTCATTCAGCAGAACCATGGAGTCCCCTTCCAGCCTGTCCACGATCTGGCTCATCCGCTTCAGCTCCTCGTTGAGCCTGCCGCTGTTCATGGCGCTGTCCTCCCGTCTGGTGAAATGGGTGAAGAAGGAGGGATAGATACCGCCGGCAAAGCGCTCCGCCGCCACCGGCAGCCCGCACTGCAGCATGATCTGGGCGATGCCCAGACTGCGCAGGAAAGTGGACTTGCCCCCCTGGTTGGCCCCGGTGACGATCAGCAGACGCTTATCTGCGATGCGGCAGGTATTGCCTACGGGATCCGTCCGCTGCTCTATGGCCATCACCAGCTCCTTCAGCTCCGCAAAGCGCATGCTCCCCTTCCCGCACACCTCGGGAAAACAGCCCCGGATATTGAACCTCTCCATATAATGTCTCAGGTTCACGGCCCCTCTGTAAAACGCCGCCTGAAAATGCAGCTGGTCAAAAAAGGCGCTGAACGCTTCAAGGAACGGCTCACAGCAGGAGACAATATAGCAGACAATCTCATATTCCAGTCTGTCCGCCTGCTCCCGGAGCGCCTGATCCTTCCTGACGGAGAAGGAGGCCGTGGTCAGAGAGCTGATATAGTCCTGCGCCCGGCCCAAGGCACTGCCGGAGGAGCGGAATCTTCTGGACTCCGTGGTCAGGCTCTGCACTTGGAAATCCGCCGGCTTCAGCCCGTCTCCGATCCTGCAGCCCAGAATCATTTTAGGCTTGCTCACCGTCCTGACGTTTCCTGCCCCCTGATTCTCAGGCTCGTTCTCGCTGGCATAAAAGGCTATGTCCTTCAAGATCCGTTCCAGACCTGAGCGAAGCTCCTGTGAGAATTCTCCCTCCAGCCTCTCCCGGAGGGCCCTGAGGCCCTCCGAGCGCAGTTTCTCCCCATGATCCGCAAGCAGCCTGCCCAGCTTTGTCAGGCTGTTCACGAACATCTGCAGGACATGGATCTTCGTCACCAGATTCCGGGGGGTAGGGCTTCCCGTCTTTCCGCTCACCTTGCGGCCCAGTCTGTCCCAGTCCCTTAAGATCTGTCCGGACAGCTCATACAGCTCATAGATGAAGGCCTCGTCCCCATAGCAGTCCTTCAGGATCGCCTGACGGTAATAGATATCTTCCTCCCTCCTCAGGGGAACCATCATCACCTTTTTCATCACATCCTCCAGAAAAGGATCCGCTTCCCGGACAAGCTTGATCTTGCCGTCCTCCTTCTCGATCTCCTTGGCCGATGCCGAAAACAGGGTCTTTAATCCCAGATCCTGAATGATGGTTCTGTCATCCGCATAACGCCCCGCATTTGTCCATTCCCTATCGGGATACAAAAGATATGCATTCATTACCGCTCCCGTCCGCCCCGCAGGGCCATGTACTACTGATCCCCTACTGACCCCGATTTCTTACTGATTTCAGCAGCTTCATCTTCCTTTTTCAGCCTGCAAGGCGGCTGAGCGAGGCGATGCGGTGGCATCGTTGAGCGAAGCCAACGCAGTCAGGCAGAAATTTAGACCGGTAAAGCATAGGGATAATTTGGGTGGATTTTACTAGGTGCGCAGCAATCAGGGGTTTTGGAACCGCCCGCAAGCCGTTCCCTGAGCTGCTCATAGGTCAGCCCGAACTGTCTCACCTGGCTGGCCGCATCGGCATGCTCTGCCGCCGTGCCGCGCTCTATCTTGAAATTCTGCACGCCCTGCCGGTCCAGCATGGCCTTAAGGCTCACCACCTGAGGATGGGCACGGCTCAGCTCCCCCAGATGGGTCACATAGATTCCCATGCAGCTCCGGGACAGAAAATGCTCCAGCACCCGCTTTCCCATGATGCAGGCATCGTAGTTGGCTGCAGTGGTGAACAGCTCGTTGATCACTACGAAGGCTCCTCTGCAGGAATCCGCCATCATATGGGCAAGCCGCTCCAGCTCGTCCATCAGCTTCCCCCGGCCCGTCTCTGTGCTCTCCTCCACGGAAAAATGGGTGAACAGATCTGTGAAGCGGTACAGCCCTGCCTCTCCGGCCGGCACGTCAAGCCCCATCTTCGCCAGATAGACCATCTGGCCGAGGCTTCTGGCGAAGGTGGTCTTGCCTCCCTGATTGGGACCCGTCAGCACGAAAAATCCCTCCCCGGCCCTGTATTCCATGTCGTTGCTTACCACTTTTCTGCCGTCTCCAAGGCTTGCGCAGGCCAGTCCAAGGTCATAGAGCCCCTCGGCGTACATCCCCTTTCGCCCCTGCCCGTCCCCGGCTTCCGCCCTTCCGTCCCCGCACCGTCCCTCGTTCCCGTTCTCCGGGCCTTCTCCCTGCCCGCCCGTATTTTCTCCGCCGGGAGTTCTCCCTGCCATGACGGGCACACAGAAGCAAAAGCCCCTCTCCCCCATTTTCCGCTCAAAGCAGCAGAAGGAAAGGTAAAATCCGATCTCCGAGGCGAACCTGAGAAGAATCTCGTCCCCATAGAGCTCATAATTTCTGTGAAACAGCTCCGCCCTGCGAAAGAAATCCGGGCTCTTCTTCTGAAAGACCCGCAGCAGCTCCTGCTCCAGCGCCACAAGCTCCGGCACTGTCTCAAAGGGCCCCTTCATCCTCCTGTCCTGCCCCGTGAAGCACCTCTCCAGAAAAGCGTCGTACTCTCCCGAAACCTCCCCATGAGCCACCGTGATTCTGTCATTCTCATAGGTCAGCACAAGCCGGAAGGTTGCAAGCTCCTCCAGCAGCTCTGCTGCCTCCGAGCGCATCCTGACCAGCCTGGCTCCCTCAAGATACTGCCCCAGATAGGCCCGAAGCTGCCGCATGCCTTCGGAACGAAGCGTCATGCCTTCCATGTCTTCATAAAGATCTCCAAAGGCGCCGCAGTAATCAGCCACCTCCCGGATATGCCAGACCGCCCTCTGCTGCTTCTGCTCCACGGCTCCTTTTTTAAGAAAGACCTCCCTTCTGGCTTTCATCCGTTCCGTGAAGCGGCACAGCGCCTCATAGGCCCCTTCCTGCCGAATGTCCCCGTACACTTCCCTGCGGTAGTCCTCGCAACGGGCATCCGCCGGGAAATAGGCATAATATTTCCCCTCGTCCTCTCCCCAGTCCCGGGAGATTCTGTCAATGATCCGATCCAGATTCAGGTCCGTAAAAAAAGCCGGCCGCCTGCGCTCCTTATAGGGACTTTCCACCGGATCCAATATGCTGACGAAACTGCTTCCCCAATCTCCGCCCATAGCCGTCCCCCTCTGGCTCCCCTGATTCACTGCCCTTTCCCGATCAGTACCTGTTTACCGCAAAACGCAGATCCGTATTTTCTGATTCGGCCAAGCAGCCTCTTCGATCTTATCCCTCCTTCATTATACCCTGCTTCCTTACTGATTTCAACCTGAATCAAATTCCTATGCGTACCACTTTGCCTGCTCCCGCCAGATCCGGGCGTACTCGCCGCCTGCCCGAAGGAGCTCCTCGTGCCCGCCGCATTCCGCCATGCGCCCCTCCTTCATAACGATGATCTTGTCCGCCGTCCTGCAGATCCCCACCCGGTGAGAGATGATGACAGAGGTCTTGTCCTGAATCATCTCCACGAATTTGGTGAGAATGTCGTATTCTACCAGAGGATCCAGCGCACTGGTGGGCTCGTCCAGAATGATGATGTCGCTCTTCTTCCACAAGCCTCTGGCGATTGCCACCTTCTGCCACTCCCCGCCGGAAAGCTCCTCTCCGCCGAAGGCCCGGCCCAGCTGGACGTCGATCCCGCCCAATTTCAGAAGAAAATCCTCCCCTGCCACCTGCCGCAGGCACTCCTCCACGGCGGCCTTCTCCCGGGGGCCTCCCGGACCGCTCAGGCTCACGTTCTCCCGGAGCGTGAAATTGTAGCGCACAAAATCCTGCGGCACCACTGAGATATGGTCATAGAGGCTTCTGCGGACCAGGTCTCCCGTGCGCTGCCCGTCGTAGGAAACCTCCCCCCGGCAGGGAAGATAGGCCCCCGTCAGGAGCTTGGAGAAGGTGGTCTTGCCGGAGCCGTTCTCCCCTACGATCACCACATGCTCTCCCTTCTTTATCTCGCAGCTCATCCCCGAAAGCGCATCCGACGAGCTGCCCTCATACCGGAAGCACACGTCTCTGGCCACAATTTTGTCACTGAATGGCCGATAGACCTGCTGCCCGTCCGTCTCCGTCGGAATGGTGAAATAGTCATAATACTCCTCCGTCACATGATAGGTGTGCAGGGCGTTGAAAAACATGGCGATAGCCACTTGGTTGCTGCCGTCGAACCGGAAGAAGGCAGACAGGCAGGCTGCAAAGGCGCCCACCGTGACCTCTCCCACCGCCATCAGGTAGAAGGACACCCCTATGTTCACTGCGAAAAACAGATTCATGGTCAGTATTCCGAACATCTGCTTCCTCCGGATGTCTAGGTTCACTTCCCTGAACTTCTGCACTCTGGCCCCATTGGCCTCGGCCCATTTTCCGGTCAGGTATTCCCCGAAGCCCATGACCCGCATCTCCTTCACGGCCTCCTTGTCGGAGAACAGCCCCCTTAGGTACCCGCAGCGGCGTTCCGCAGGGCTCATCTCCCTGCGCATGCCGGTAAGCTTCTTCTCGAAATAGAGCTTTGACAGCACGGCGGGAACCAGCCCCAGCAGTCCCGTAAAGACCAGCACCGGAGAATATCTCCCCACCACGGCTACCATGCCTATGCAGGTCACCAGATTTCCCAAGGTGAGAATCGTCTGCTGGAAAAAATTCAGCTGACTGTTCTCCCCTGCGCTTGCCCTGTGGAACTTATCCAGCGTCTCCGGATTCTCCAGCGTCTCCAGACGGATTCTTCCGGAGAAGGCCGCCAGCTTGTTGCCGAAATACCGCTCCCCCTTCACTCCCGCTGTCCTGAAACAGGTGCGGAACAGAGAATTGAAGACGGGCGAGCAGATCAGGCAGGCTCCGTACAGCAGAATTGCCCTCCCCAGCCCCTCCGCCCCGGCCCCGGCCCTCTCCAGAATGTCTGCCAGCAGCAGGGGCTCCAGCACCGCTGCCGCCACCCCGGCCCCGTTCAGTGCGATAATTGCCGCAAACAAAAGCGGAAACGCCCTGAAGCAGTCTGCAAAAATATACCCAAGATAACGAAATGCCTTCCTCATGCCCTCTCCCCCTCCTGATAGAATGCGCTCTGGGTCAGGAACATGGTGCGGTACAGCCCCTCCGTGCCCATCAGCTCCTCGTGGCTGCCGCACTGGACGATCCTGCCTCCGTCCAGCACCAGAATCCGGTCGGCCATCCTTGCGCTGGCCAGCCTGTGGGAGATCATGACGGTCCCTCTCTCCCGGAATATCCTCGCAAAATTCTCGTACATCCGGCTCTCCGCCAAGGGATCCAGAGAAGCGGTAGGCTCGTCCAGTATCACGTACCTTGCATCGGACACGAAGGCCCTAGCCATGGCCACCCTCTGCCACTGTCCCTTGGAAAGGTCCTGCCCGTCCTCTGTAAGCTTGCCCAGATTCCGATCCAGCCCCTTTTCATGAGACAAGGCAAGCTCTGCCCCGTCTGCCGTCCCAAGGGCCTCCATGAGCCTTTCGTCCTGCCGGAGGGCATCCAGATTGCCCATGGCCACGTTCTCCCTGAGAGTGAGCTGATAGGACTGGAAATTCTGGAACACCACCCCCAGCAGGCGGAACCGCAGTCCCTGCTCCAGCTCCCGCACGGGCACGCCCCCTATGGTCACGTTCCCTGCGGTGGGCTCGTACAAGCCGCAGAGGAGCTTCACGAGGGTGGACTTTCCCGCACCGTTCTCGCCCACGAAGGCGATCCGTTCCCCCTCCTTCACATAAAACGTGACATTTTTCAGCACGTCTCTCTCCGTTCCCGGATAGCGGAAGCTCACGTTCTCGAAAGCAATGTCATAATGGGTCAGGGAAGTCACCTGCCCCAGATCCGTTCTGGTCTTCATTTTCATGAATTCCATATAATAATCGATTCCCATGGCGTTCTGCAGCAGCCATACCACATGGAGGCTGCATTCGTTCAGAAGCGTCCCTATGCCGGCCACGGCGTTCAGCGCCCCCGTGAACTGCCCCAGAGTAAGACTCCCCGCCAGAAGCCCTGCCGCCGCCATGCTGATCACGAAGATCAGGTACACCACGTTCAGGAGCCTGCTGCCCAGATCCATCAACATCACTCTTTTGTTTTCCCGCATGGCCAAGCGGGCATAGCGGGAGCTGTAATAATTCCATTTTGAGGCGATGAGCCCCTCTGCGCCGAAGAGCTTCATTTCGTAGACTGCATGCTTATTGACCAGAAGGCTCTTCAGATCCCCCATTCTCCGTCTGGCGTCCGCCGCCTCTTCCGTCAGCGCCACATTCCTGCCTGCGGCATAGTACCCCAAGGCCAGCATGGGAATGCCGATCACTGCGATTCCCAGCCCCACCCATACGGAGATCGTGAAGATCACTCCCATGGAGACGATGAGGGAAACCGTTCTCTGAAGCACGAACAGGGTGCTGAGGCAGCAGTTGTATATCCCGTTCTCCGGCTCCCCGGACATTTTCTGAAAGACCTCCTGTACATCCTTCTCCTCAAAGGCAGCGTACTCCAGCTCCCTCAGCCTCCTAGCCACGTCCATGGCCATCCTGTCCATGAGCTTCACGGACACCAGATCCATCTGGTACGCACCGATTCGCTGCAGCGATGTCTGCTGTGTCATCACAATCACCAGCAGCACGCCCCACACTGCCACCATCCCGATTCCACCGCCTGCACCGTCCACGGCCCCAGAAGCCGCATCCTGCAGATCCCGCACATACGCCACCGCACCATCCACGATGTTTCGCAGCAGCAGCACCTGAATTCCCGTAAAGGTGGCCGACACAAAAAAGCAGGCCATTGCCGCAAGAGCGTTCCGGGCCGCATACCGGAACATCGTCCTGAAGCAGAACACACAGTTTCTCAATACCTTCACATCCGTCTCCTCCCTCCTATAGGATACCCCGAAGCTGCCAAAAACCTAAAAGCTGCTCCTCCTAATCCTGGCGGGTATCTCTCCTCTACGGAATCCATTATAAGAAAACTGTGGCTCTATTTCCTTTGGCTGTAAGTTTCGGCTGTTTTTTTGTCATTTTCTGCACACTGCCTGCCGGTCATTTCCTGGTCTCTCTTCTTCGGCAGCCGCACCGCCACGGCGAAACAGCCCTCCCTGCTCTCTATGGCCAGGTCGCCGCCGCAGCCGTGAACGATGCGCTCCGCACTGCGCAGTCCCAGCCCGTGTCCCACCCGGTTCCTGCGGTCGGACTTACTGCTGGCCGAGACAGCCTCCCCGCCGCTCCCCTCCGGCCCTCCTGCAGAGGCGTTCTCTATCTTGATATAATAACAGTCCCTCCTATCTGCACAAGCCACCCGCAGAAAGCGGCCTTCCTTCACCCGGGCGTTGGCCTCCAGCGCATTGTCCAGCAGATTTCCCAGCAGCCCGCATATCTCGTCCGGTCCCAGCTCCAGTCCCGTGAGATCGCACAGAGAGACCTCCAGCCTGACCTGATCCCTCTTCGCTCTGGCGGCCTTGTCAGTAAGCACGGCGTCGAACACCAGATTGCCGCTCTTTTCCGGCAGCGTCAGAGAATCCACGTCCTCCCCCAATATTCTCAGATAATCCGCCATCTGCCGATATTTTCCCTCCTGCAGAAGCAGGCTCAGCAGATTCACATGGTTCTTCAGGTCATGCCAGAGCTCTCTGGTCCGCTGGTAATGCTCCTCCACGCCCTCCAGATAGACGGCAGCCTGTGCTTTTCTGGTTCTGTCCTCCGACTGGACCCTTCTGCTCCGAAGCCTTCTCCCGTAGAACCAGCAGGCTCCATAATATCCCGTCAGCGCCGCCAGAAGAAACGCCATAAAAAGTGCCGTCCCCAGATCCTCCGGATTCCTTCCGACGCCCTGCACCCACCACGCCAGAATCCCGAAAAGCAGGCTGATTCCCAGCGTCAGGCTGTCCAAAGGCTCCCAGCGCTGTCCGGCCGCTCCCACATCTCCCATAACCTCCTTCACACAGTCTTGCGCCTGCAGGCCCT
Organism: uncultured bacterium; assembly: GCA_947565325.1. Lineage (GTDB taxonomy): Bacteria > Bacillota > Clostridia > Lachnospirales > Lachnospiraceae > Acetatifactor. Next base: position 747 of record CANOFQ010000125.1, on the reverse strand, counting down.
TCCCCGTAAGCTCAAGCTGCCCCCTGCCTTCCCCAACATGCCAGCTCCCGTTCAGCACCATGAGCAGCACCAGCATGATGCTCTTTGACACAAAGATGCTCACGCCCTCCAGCAATATCCGCCATTCCTCCCCTGCCCCGTTCCTCATTATGATTCGAAAGATGCCATCCACGTAGCATGATATCACAAAAAAGCCGACGCCCGTAAGCAGACTTCGGCCCAAACCTCGTTTTCTGTTCCCCAGCACGGCACACAGAGCCATGCCCCCCGTCAGTGTGAAACGGATTCCCTGCATTTTATCACCTCAAAGGAAAAATCAGAAGACATACCTTCTTAAATCTGTGGAGGCATAAACCCAAGGCGCCGACTGACCGCTATAACTTTTCTGTAAAAGGATACCCCAGGCATCAGGCAGAGAGTGGCTCCCCGCTGCATAAAGGTCACTTCCCTGTTGAACAGCAGGAACCTCCACTCCTTTATGATTTTCGCCCGCAGCACTTCCACCTCTCTCTTGTATTCGGGAAAACCGATCAGCATATGAAGCAGGAAAAAGCAGCTCCAAAAATAGTGCATCCTTGCCGTTTCACTGATCTCCGGATATTTCTCCTCGATCAGGCGCAAGAATCTTTCCTCGTTGCGCAGCAGCACCATATGCTCCAGAGAAGGGGTTCCATGAGTAAGGCTGTCCCCCCGCTGCACATCAAAATACCCTGCATAAGAGTACCCACGATCCGACGACTTCCCTCC
>CANOFQ010000124.1 GCA_947565325.1 uncultured bacterium | reverse complement strand
CTACAGCCGTGTATGATCTATATGGCTTTGCCGCCTATTTAAGGGGAGAACCGGAATGTGCGGCGGCATACAAGGACATGACGACGAAGGAGCTTTCCGCTCTGTTCGACGACTACTCGAAGAAAAATTCTATGCGCAACGATTCCCTAGGAAAGCTGTGCGTTTCCATCGCTACCGCCGGAAAGATGAATGTCTTCAACACGGAGGAAAACAGGAGAGCTTACGGACAGTTCCTGCTTTTCAAGAGCCCGGAGCTGACGGAGCTCTTTTCTATTATGAGGGATTCCGTGGCCTCGGATCTGCGGGACCCTGCCTTTGCGGAAATATGTATCCGCAAGATCACGGAGGTCTTTGGCGATTCCGGCGCAGCGCTGGCGATATACAACAACGAGGCCGGTCTGCGGGACGATCCCTATGTGCCGGAGAAGGCTGCCTTTTCTGTGAAATGCGCATACTGCCAGAACCTGTCCGAATACACCAGCTTCCAGGAGTCGAAACGGGTCAACCGGTGCAGGCACTGCGGGAAGGAGCTGTACAAAAAATGTGCACGCTGTGGCAAGATGATGCTCTCATTGGCCGACCGGTGTCCTGAATGCGGATATGCGGTGGGAAACGCAGGACTGTATGCAAAATATATCGCCCTGGCGGAAAGGGCCCTGCGGCAGGGCAGACTGGAGGAGGCCAGACACCAGCTGATCCGGGCAAAGACCGCCGACCCCGGCCAGCAGCTCCAGACATCGGCGCTGGAGGAGAAGCTGGATGCGGAAGAGGCGAGGACGGCGGAGCCGTTAAGAAAGCTGAGGGCTTTGATGACGGGCAGGCGGTATGAGGCTGCTGAGGACTTCCTGCAGGAGATTGCCGGGCGGTATCCGCAGATCGACCTGACGGATCAAAGAAAAGAAATCAAGGAGGTTCTTTCGGCCTGCAGGAGAAAATTTGCCGCCTGCAGCCCCTTGTCCCTCAGGGAAAAAATCAATGTCTGTCTGGAAATACTGGATCTGTGCGAGGATTTCCGACAGGCCGAGGAGCTGCTGAACCATTATCCTCCGGCGGCGCTGACCAGAGTGACGGCGGATTATGACGATGAGGGGAAATCCGTGGTCCTGAGCTGGCCCGGATCCGGGGAGCAGGGTATTTCTTATACTCTTGTGCGGAAAGACGGAGGCAGCCCTTCCGGGAGCATACATGACGGCATCGTCATAGCAGAGGGCCTGCGGGAGACCTCCTATAGGGATGCCTCCGTCGTATCCGGAAGGCAATATACATACAGTGTTTTTGTGGACAGGAGGAGCGCCCGTTCCGCCCCTGTCCGGGCCGGCACATGGACGCTGGCAGGGGTGACGGATATGCACTGCCGGCAGAAGGGCAGCACATTGACGATCTCATGGAGGCTTCCGGAAAACAGTCAGGGGGCCGTGGTGACGTATTCCGCAGGGGGAAAGGAAAGTCTGCTGACTGAGAACGCCGGCAGGAGCGCAGAGCTCAAGAACATACAGTACGGCATACCCTACACAATTTCTGTTGCCGCAAGCTATGGAGAACCGGGCAGGAGCGCTTTCCGCCAGCTTTCGGTGACTCCTACGCCCATGGTGGAGGCTTTTCGGATCACGGCGGGAGCGATGAAGGACGGCGCCTGCAGCATAGGCTGGTCCATTGCGGAAAGGGGGATCGACCTGCAGATTCTGGCGGACGGGAAGGTGGTGCGCACCGCAAGATCCGAAATGCGCTCCTGCCAGCTGGAATTTCCCGGGAACTGCCATTGCAGGGTGCAGGTGAATGCCTTGTCCGGGGGACGGTGGGTCTCGGCTGAAAATGAGCTCATAATCAATACCTATGAGGCGGCGGAGATCGACGGCGAGGCATCTGAAATAACCGAAAAAACCGTTTCAGGCTCCAAGGGCCCCGTCGGTCAGGTGGAGATAAGGATCAGACTGAAGGAAGGGATGCCCGGTGAGATCGCAGCCTTTTACTGTATCGTAAGGACAAAGGAGCAGGGTGAGACGAGGGCTCCGTGGGCTTCTGAGAGCGATGCGGAGGGCGGCACGGACAGGATAGAGTACGAGACCTATATGCGCTGGCAGGAGATCACCAAGCGCATTGTGGCAAAGGACGAGGATGCGTACTATGTCACCTTGTTCTGCGTCTATAGGGTGGACGGCAGGGAGGTGCTTTCCGCCCCCTGCAGGAAGAAATTTAACCGGCCTCTGAACGCCAATGTCTTTTGGAAGGCGTCGAAGCCTCTCATCGGAAGTCCCAGACTGTGGATCGAGATTCGGCCCAACAGGCCCATGACCAAAAGGCCGGAGATGGTGCTCTGCGCTTCGCCCCAGGGGAAGCAGCTGCTGTCTCCGGAGGACGGGGCAGCGGTGGAACTGCTGCGGCTCTCGGAGGAGCTTTATGACGAGCCCAGGGATGTGGTGGAGGAGAGCTATCAGATCGAGGGGGAGGCCAGAAGAAACGAAAAGGTATTTCTCTTTGTGACGGACAGGACAAAGAACGAGGAGTACGCCCTGCGCTGGGCGAAAGGATTCTCAGGTAGATTATAGACACAAGAGGAGAAGAAGGATGGCTGGATTCTTGAAAAAAATCATGAACTACGGCAGATTCACCTGCCCGTTTTGTTTTAACGAATATGCCAAGGATGCTGTTAAATATGTCTGCCCGGACTGCGGGGAGGCATCGCTGCCCGTCACCTCCGCCGAGCGGGGAAAGCCGTCGATCCAGTGTAAATGCTGCGGAAGAATGGCCACCATCCGGCTCTGCCCCAACTGCGGCCAATATGACAGGCAGATGCCGGAGGAAGCAAAGGGCGTGATTCCCGCCAGCGTTCTGGACGGGGACGGCAGCCTGCCCTTTTGTATTATTGGAGTATCATCATCTGGAAAGACGAATTTCATCACCGTGATGCTGCATGAGCTGAGCAGGGTGCCGGAGCTGAGGATCGCCCTTTCCGCCCAGAACAAATACACCCGGGATGTGCAGAGGGAAAACTGTACGAACATCTACGAGAACCATATTCCGCCCCGGCCCACGGACCCCACCGAGCTGGGAGACAGGCTGAAGCCCCAGCTGTGGCAGATCAAAAACCTGATGCGGCAGAGATTCAACAATACGCCCACCTATACCTTCACCATATATGACGGGGCAGGGGAGGATCACACGGAGCGCCTGGATCCCACCTCTCCTATCTGTGGGTATATCAATGCCTCCCGAGCCATCATTATCACCCTTGACCCGCTGATCCTCACGAATCTGCGAAGGACCATCAGGCCGGACATACGCAGGAATTCCGGTGCCTCCGAGGGGGACACCACCAGTGCGGAGGAAATTGTCAACAGCGTGGCGGCCTATATCAAGGCGGCCCGGGGAATCGGCACCAACAAGATGCTGACCATCCCCGTGGCAGTGGTTCTGACCAAGTTCGACACCATCCTGCAGCTTGACTCTCTGCCGGAGTCGGCAGTGGTCCGCAGGCCCAGTATGACCCTTGTGAACGGAAAGGTGAACATGACGGAGATCGCACAGGTGGACGAAGAGATCCGCAGCTGGCTGTATGATATCGGAGAGGGCTCCTTCATTGCGGCGCTGGAGGCCAACTTCAGGAAATTCTATTTCTTCGGCGTGTCCAGCTACGGAGAGCCGCCTGAAATGCAGGGCTCCGTAAACGAGACCATCAACCCGCACAGAATTCTGGATCCCGTGCTCTGGCTTTTCAAGGAGGAGAGGTTCATCGACTGAAACGGCGGTGCGCTGCCGCCGGGAAGGGAGTAAGCGTGTATTATGACTTGATTTATACCCGATGCAGACGGGGGATAGATCTGCTGCGGGGAGGACGGCCGATTATGAGCGATGGCTTCAAGGTGTACGCCTGCAGCCCGGAGCTGTATAAGGACGGCTTGATCGACCTCCCCTATGCCGTGAATGCGGTTCAGAAGAAGCAGTCCTTCAGCGAGCCGGATTTTATGGAGGATGCCTATCTGTACGGGGTTCCGGACAAGGGGCTGAGGCTTTTGACCTGCTTCCACCCGGTTCCCTATGACTTGTCGGTGACGGGAGACTTTGCCAAGAGGCCCGGCATGTACCTGAACCATGCCATTGTGGGGGATTTCAGGGATATTTATCCCTTTGAGACCTTCCATGACCCGCAGATATGGACGGCGCAGGAAAAGGATGAAGCCTATTATTATGAGCAGGAGCCTGCGGAGCTGCCGCCCCGGAAGCTGTCGGTCAGGGACAGGGGGCAGATGTTTTCTGAGGTGGGGGCGTTTATAAGGGACGGAAGAAGGGAGGCCCTGAAGAAGGCCGTCTCCTTTCTGCTGCGGCAGTCTGCCTGCCCTCCGGAGGAGAGGAAATATCTTGTCATCAAGGAGGAGACCCAGAAGAACGTGGAAATGTGGATTGCGGCCATGGAGCTGGCGTTTTCTCCCAGGATCGCAGGAGGCATTTCTTTTGCCACCCGCATGGACAAGTATATGGTTTCCAATGTTTACTATGTGGACGACAGCGGGGCTTTTTCTCTGCAGCAGCAGAGCGGGCCCGGCAACCACACGAGACTGCGGGCCATGGTGGTGGGCACAGTGGCCAAGGACAAGGCCAACGGCGTGCGCAGGCTGGAGGACGCTCCCTATCTGGTGCTGGACGGGGAAAAGAAGGAGGCATTGTTCGAGGAAGAGGCTTCCGGGGAATATTATGAACTGATCAGCTCCTTTGACGAAATGCATGAAAGGTTTTCACGAGAGTTTCTCCAGTCGGTAGACCTGGAGCAGCCCTCGGGGGAAAAGCTGGAGACGCTGGCAGAGACATTTCAGATCCTATATGAGGATGCCCCCGTCTCTTCTCAGCGATACAGGGCCGCCCTTGACAGTCTTTCCTCCTACAGACTCTACAAGACGGATATCCTCCGCCGGCTTTACCAGAAGGTGAATGAGAGGGCAGATCGGCTGAGCAGGGAAAGCCTGGCGGAAGCCCTGCCCATTCTGAACTGGATCGGGGGGATTTCCGCATTCATGGGAGACGACTCGGCCAAGGAACGGATTTCAGGGATCCTTTCAGGCAGGGCAGAGGAGCTGTTTTTCACTGCCTATGAGAAGGGCGGCTTCGGGGACCTGTGGAACAGAGTGAAGGAGGGTTCCTTTGCGGAGGATATCAGGAAGCTTTTGGCCGATGAGGACAAGCTGGATAGGTATTCCGGGGTGATACGTTCCTATGCGCCGGAAGACGCCGTCAGCTTTGTGGAGATATATTGCGCCCTATTGGGAGACAGGGTGAAGGCCGGGGAGGAGAGTGCGAAACGGATGCTCGCCCGCTGCGCGGCCGCCTATGCAGGGCAGGGACTCAAGGATCTGTTTGGCGGGATATGTGTCCCGCTGAAGCGCATCTGCGGCAAAGAAGTGTATCAGATTCTGTTCGGCTGCATAAAGACCTATGAGCCGGAGCTGCTGATTGCTTTGGCAGATTTTCCGGCAGGGTGCGATAAGGCGGGAAAAATGGACCTGGAGGAGACCCTTGCGCTCTGTCAGGCACTGCAGGGCTGCGGGCTGGTTGTCGAGGGAACAGCCGTGCTGGGGCGCTACATAGAAAAGGCCGGGGCCGCCGATCTGGAGCTGTTCGCAAAGAAAGCAGGAAGGCTGGAGTGTCTCGGCGATCACGAGAAAAGAAAACTCTATGAATTGCTTGACGGGAAGGTAGATGTGACCAGAACGGAGCTGGAAGGGCTTGCCGCATCCGTTCAGAAAAATAGGCCGGGCAGCGCAGTGTGCGTCAATTCAGCCCATCTGGTGGCCCTTGGCCGGCTGCAGGACATGGAGGAGGGAGAGAGCGCCGCAAAATGTCTGAAGCCCTATGTGAAGCAGGGATTTCCCTCCGTCTCCAAAAGTAAATATGTGGCCCGTTTCACCTCCGCTTTCCTGAAGCAGAAGATGGACCGGAACAGTCAGCTATATATTCTGGAGCTGCTTTCTGCAGCCCCTGAAATTTATAGAAAGACATATATGGAGCTGCTGGTGGCAAATGCAGAGTCCTGTCAGGAGAAATGGGAAGGTGCCGTTGCGTTCTCAGCAGAGCGTCCGCAGGAGGAAATAGGCAGCAGCATGGAGCAGGCCCTGAGCAGGGCTCTGGCAGAATCGGGAAGGAAAAAGAAGAGCATGGACGCTCTGGGCAAGCTGCTGCGGGACAAAGCGGTAAGGAACTATTACGGGAGGCTGGTGGACGGTGCATCAGGGGCAGAGAAGAAGGGTGGCTCCATCTTGTCCCGCTTGTTCGGCGGCTCCGGGAAATAACGGCTTCCGGGTCAGGAGAGCGGAGAAGGAATGTGGATAGAGGAGGGACATGGGAATGAAGCTGACTGCAGCTGCCGGCCTTGCGTGGACGGATGATTTCTGGGAATGGCTGAAAGGGATAGGGACGCTGCCCTTTCGTCTGGTGAATATGCTTCCGATAGTTCCTCGCCTTATGGTGTATGCTGTTTTTTGCCTTGCACTGTTTGGCATAGGTGTGACCCATGTAAAGGCGATCATGCTGAACCGGGGCAGATGGATGAGAAAGGACGGCAGCGACCTATTTTTCGGCTATTTTTTCGGCACGGGGAAACTGCAGCATGCATCCATATACAATGATGCCCATAGGCTTCTGAGAGACAGGACGTGGCTGTTGATCAGTGCGGCAGGGGCGGCCTATTATATGGAGAACCATAGGCCTGCGTCAAAGCTTAAGGCATTTTCCCTTTCGCTGATTCGGCTGCCGCTGGCGGCCATAGGCTTTTTTGAAATGCTTATAAGGGTGGGACTGGGCTTCGTGTATCTCTGGGCAGCCTGGGGGATCCACTGGGTGCTTCTGACCGTCCTGCAAGGGCTCTCGTGGCTTCTGATCCCTGTCTGGGGCGTGATAGACCGCAGGATGAGGGTGGAGCAGCACTGTCCCCACTGCTATCTGACCTTCAGGGTTCCCGGATATCTGTGCCCTGAATGCGGGCGGATTCACAAGGACTTGGTGCCCGGGAAAACGGGTATTCTGACGGCCAGATGCAGGTGCGGGAAGTTTTTGCCGGCGGCGCTGCTGACGGGAAGATCCCGGCTTGACAGCGTTTGCCCGAAATGCGGCAGGCCGCTGGCAACGGCTGGGGCGAGAGAATTTTCGCTGCAGCTCATCGGCGGGAACAATTCCGGGAAGACCGCTTATCTGGCTGCTTTCCAGCATATATACCGCATGTGGGGAGGAAAAGGCGGCAGGGTGGAGATTCGGCCGTTTCCGGAGGAGTCCTTTCAGGAGCTGGAGCACATGTATATGGGGGGATATACACTGGAATCCTCCAAGACATCGGCCCGGACCTACAGTATGGTCCACCGGTATAGGAACGGAAAGAAAGATAGCATCGTGATATATGATATTCCTGACGAAGTGCTCATAAGCGGAATTTACGAGCAGAATCCTCTCAATTTCGCATATTCCAACGGAATACTGATTGTATTCGACCCTGCGTCCATGAGGTCTGTACGAAGGGAGAACGAAAGGCTGGGGGAAAGGATACCTGAGGGAAGCTATTCGCCGGAGGAGTCGGAGACAGAGGATGTCATTACAGAGTTTATACAGCAGTTTTCCAGACTGAACAACCGCTCCTCAAGCAGAATGACGAAAACGCCTCTGGCCGTTCTGGTCAATAAAACCGACCTGAGGAGCGTGAGCCGCAGAGTCGGAAAGGAAGCCGTCGGCCGGAAGTACCGTTCCGATCCGGCAGCATTTGGCAACGACATTCAGGCGGCGGAAAGCAGACTGTGCAGGGAGTACCTGATCCTCCTCGGACTGTCCAATGTGGTCAATAATCTGGAAAGCGTTTTTTCCAACATACGGTATTTCAGCGTCAGTGCCATGGGGCATGCGCAGAAGGAAAATGTGCCCTTTGCGCCTGCGGGCATCATGGAGCCAATCATCTGGATCGGCCGCCGGAACAGGTGGAGGCCGGAGCTTCTGCAGAAGGTGTCCGGGGAGACTGCAGGCACCGCCCGCCCGGAAAGGGGGACGGCGCAGAAAGGAACCTGAAGCATAGGGGAGCAGAGGGCTCCGCCGGCGGAGGGCTAAAGCAGCGCCTTTTTCAGCAGCTCCGTTTTCTCCCTTGCGGACTGGGAGGTATAGGGCTTCTTTTCCTCCGGGGACAGGATTTTTTCGTCGGCAAAATATTCCAGACACTCAAGCACCGCACTGCCGAACAGCTGAATATTGGACTGGAGATATTCGGCCAGCGCCTTGCCCTCAAGTACATTGCTCCTTCCCAGATTGTATTCCCGGCAGAACTCAAACGGGGGCAGGGACCGGGCGTAGAACAATGCCTTGTCAGACTCCCCTTTCGTATAGTACCGATAGATCAGATCCCTTGTCACACGGATCCTCATCTCTGTGTCCGTGCTGATCTCAAGGATTTTTAAGTATAGAAGGATGGCTTCCTCGTAATTTTCGGGAGACTCCCGTATGGTTCCGGACAGCGCCCATGCCAGCTTGTACATCAGCTTTTCGTTGCCGGGATATCGCACAAGCATTTCCCGGAGAAGGGGTATGGCCTGAATATAGCTTTTTCTTTCGAACAGTTCGTCTGCGGCGCAGCAGGTCTTTTCGATTTCTTCGTTCCGGCGGCTTGTGTCATGGCCCAGCAGGTAGTCTATAGACACTCCGAAATAGTCAGCCATGATGGGCAGAAGAGAGACGTCCGGGAAAGAGAGCCCTGTCTCCCATTTGCTGACAGCCTGACAGGAAATCCCCAGTGCCTCGGCCAGCTGCTCCTGCGTCAGTCCCCGGCCCTTGCGCAAGGCCTTCATGACAGATGGAAAGTTGCTCGTGGAATTGGTCATAAATTGTGCCCTCCTATTGTGGTGCATGTTTTCATGAAAGTCAGCTGAAGAGAGGAGTGGGCCCGGCTGCCCTGGATTCTGCAATGGGAACCGCTCCTCGGTTCTATTGTCTGAGTTCTATTAAGCTCTATTATAAGGGCATTCGTTCCAAAGTCCACATCCCTCTATTTGAATAGGGTTCAACTTATGGTTGGGTTCAAGATTGCAGCCACTGTACCAGTATGCGGCAATATAATGAGATGCTGCTGAAAGACTATCCCGATGTGCTGAATGTCAGACGGGTGGCGCAATTTACGGGCTATGGAGAAAGCTCTGTTGCCAAATGGTGCGGCAAACAGGAGTTAAAGAACTTTTTTATACGGCAAGAATTTCAGATTCCCAAAGAATATCTTTTAGATTTTCTTGTGAGCAGATATTTTAT
>CANOFQ010000123.1 GCA_947565325.1 uncultured bacterium | reverse complement strand
GGCCCCGTGATTTTCGGCGAGCCCGGCACCAACGGGCAGCATTCCTTCTATCAGCTGCTCCATCAGGGGACGGATATCATCCCCCTGCAGTTCGTGGGCTTTAAGAATAACCAGATGGGCAGGGACGTGGTGATCCAGGACAGCACCAGCCAGCAGAAGCTCTGCGCCAATGTGGCGGCACAGATCGTGGCCTTCGCCTGCGGGAAGGCGGACGACAACCGCAATAAGAATTTCGAGGGGGGACGTCCCTCCAGCATCATCGTGGGAGAACAGCTCACGCCGGAAGCCCTTGGCGCTCTGCTGAGCCACTTCGAGAACAAGGTGATGTTCCAGGGCTTCGTGTGGAACATCAACAGCTTCGATCAGGAAGGCGTACAGCTGGGCAAGGTACTGGCCAAGAAGGTTCTGGCCCATGACACGGAGGGTGCGCTGAAGGCGTACAGCGATCTGCTACATATTTGAGTTTCTGATTTTCAGATCCTTGAGCCTTAAGCATCATCCACTGCAGCGGTAAGAGCATCCGCAATATTTCAGTTTGTGAGTTTCATCCCCGCAGCCTGATCTGGCTGCGGGGATTTTTTGGCCGCCCTCTCATCTCCCGATTGCCATTTTCCTGATTCCCCGGAAGAAATGTCCATTCGCCATATCCAGCAGCCCCTGCATCAGGCTGCCCTTCATGCCGCCTGAGATCTGCATGCTGCGCAGGGGAGCTCCGGCGGAGGAGGCCATCAGCATCCTGAATTCTGGATTCCCATAATCGGCCTTGCCACCGAACCCTTTTGCAACTGTGGCCTCCACCGCTTTATACATGACCTTCATGATAAACGAAAAATCCTTCATTTCCTCCACGGTATTGTCCATGGTGAACTGTCCTCTGACCAGCGCAGGCGGCAGATAGCGCCTGCCCGTCATGGCCTCCCATTCCTTCTGCGCAGGCTTGCCCTGACAAGTTTCATACCAGCTGCCCGGCTGCCAGCGGGGAGCGGGTATCATCATTCCAGCTTTTTCTATTTTGCCGGACAGTCCGCCGACCCAGACGGTATAGCTGCCCCCGGGAGCCTTCCAGCCGTCCTGCCAGAGAGCGAACGAACGCTCGTCCAGCTCAAAGGCCAGCTCTTTGCTTTCCCCCGGATGCAAAAACACCTTCCGGAAGCCCTTCAGCTCCCTCACAGGGCGATGCAGCCCGCTCCGGAGGCTGTCCCCGCCGGGCGGTGCCACAGAAAGCAGTACAATCTCCCCGCCGGGACAATCTCCTATATTTGTGACCTTCACCGTGACGGTGCAGACCTCTCTGGCTGTTCCGCCGGGGCCGCCCGCCCCTTCGGTTATTCTTAGATCAGCATAGGCAAAATCAGTATAGCTCAGTCCATGTCCAAAGGGCCACCGAACCTTTATTCCTGCCTTCTCATAATAGCGGTACCCCACATAAATGCCCTCCTGATAAAGGGCGTCCTTCTGTCTGCCGAAAAGCTCCGAGGACGGGACATCCTCATAGGCATAAGGCCAGCTCTCCGCCAGCCTGCCGCAGGGGTTGGCCCTGCCGTAGAGCAGGTTCGCCACGGCCTCGCCTCCTGCCTGACCGGGCAGGCCCACATAGAGGATCCCCTTCACCCGGTCCGCCCACGGACACTCCACCGCACAGCCGCATAAAAGCACCACCACTGTGTTCGGGTTGGCCTCCGCCACTGCGTCGATCATGCGCAGATGCCCCTCCGGCATCTTCATGCTCTCCCTGTCAAAGCCCTCGGATTCATAGTGGTCAGGCAGACCGGCGAACACCACAGCCGTCTCCGCTTCTCTGGCCGCTGCCGCCGCCTCTGCGATCAGGGCATCCGAGGTGTCACCCTTCTCGTCACAGCCGGGGGCATAGACGGCCCCGGGCAGAAAATCAAGAGGCTGGCTGAGCTTTGTGGGGCTGATGTGGCTGGAGCCTGCTCCCTGATAACGCATCTTCCTTGCCATGGCTCCGATCACCGCAAGCCTCCCCCGCTCCTGCAGCGGCAGGATGCCGTCTTCATTCTTCAGCAGCACCGCCCCCTGCTCCGCCGCCCTGCGGGCAAGGGCATGATGGGCCTCATAATCCCATTCCGGCTCTTCCCACAGCGTCTCTCCGCACAGTTTCCCTTCCTGCCGCTTCTCTCCCTCTGTCAAAACCCGCCGCCCTTCTGATGCGCCCTCGGGCCTTTTCCCCAAAGTCTCCGCTGCCCGGAAGACCAGCTTCAGGACACGGCGGGCCGAGGCGTCCACGCTGCTTTCGGAAAGTCTCCCCTCCTTCACTGCCTGCAGCACCTCCTTCTCCATATAGGCGCTGCCACCGGGCATATTCAGATCGCATCCGGCCCGGAAGCCTTCGATCCTGTCGTTCATGCCCCCCCAGTCCGTCACCACCATGCCGCCGAAGCCCCATTCCTCCCGAAGAATATCGCTCAGCAGCTCCTTACTGTCGCTGCAGTGGACTCCGTTCAGCTTAGGGTAGGCGCACATGACGGCAGAGGGCTTCCCCTCCTTCACAGCGATCTCAAAGGCGGTCAGATAAAGCTCCCGCAGAGTGCGCCCGTCCATAATGCTGTCGGAATTGAACCGGCTCCTCTCCTGAGAGTTGGCCGCAAAATGCTTCAGGCTGCATCCCACCCCTTCCGCCTCCGCTCCCCGGATGAACCCTGCCGCCAGCTTTCCCGCCAGATAGGGATCCTCGCTGAAATATTCAAAATTCCGCCCGCACAAGGGATTGCGCTTCAGATTCGCCCCGGGGCCGAGAACCAGCCCTACGCCCTGCTGCCTCGCCTCCTCCCCCACTGCTCTTCCCACGGCCTCCGTCAGACACGGATCCCAGCTTCCCGCAGTAGTCACCTCCGCAGGAAAGCATGTTGCCGGACGGGATTCGTTCACTCCCAGCATATCCGCCCCGCTCTCCCGCTCCTGCTTTCGCAGGCCGTGGGGACCGTCGCACATGAACAACGGCGGGATCCCGTATTTTTCAAATTTCTTGGTCTCCCAGAAGGATTCCCCGGAACAAAGGGCTATCTTGTCTTCCAGCGTCATCTGCCCCAATATTTTCTCAAGCTCCATTTTCAGTCTCCTTTTCACAGCTTTCAAACACATGTGTGCCGGGATCCGCCAGAAGCGCCTTTCTCCCCGGCAGGATGACCGTTGCGGTGCAGTTTTCCGGAACCGTCATGGTATAGGCGACCGTGCCGCCCCTGCCGTCTGCGCCGCCCTCTCTCGCCCAGCTGCACTCCACCTTCCCATAGGCGCTGTGATAGGAGGCCTTGGCATAAGTAAAATGTCCGCCCGGTCTGGGCGCCACGGTGAAGCGATTTTCTCCCTCCACCCGGATGCCGCACATAGTATCGAAGAGCCATCTGCAGACGGCGCCCTTGGAATAATGGTTCAGAGAAGCGATGCCGCCGTTTGCCGCGGCGCTGCCCTCCCATGCCTCCCACACGGTAGTGGCGCCGTTTTTCGGCATGAACAGCCAGCCGGGCATCTCTTCGTTCTCCAATAGCCCATAAGCCGCCTCCAGATCAACCTCCGCCAGCACGTCCAGAATCAGCGGCGTGGACAGAAAGCCCGTTCCCACACGCCAGCCATAATGCTCCAGCGCCTGCAGCAGCCTCTGCCCGGCATACTCCGCCTGCTCCTGCTCCAGCAGGCCAAAGGCCAGAGGCCGCACCAGACTGGCCTGCCTATCTGTGTCCAGACTGTAAGCGGCAGTTCTCACCAGCGCCTGATAAGACCTTCTGCACCCGGCGGCAAAGCTGCGGTAACCCTGCGCCTCCTCTAGGTTCCCCAGCGCCGTCTCCATCTCTGCCATGCAGTCCATCACATAAACGGTGTAGGCAGTGGCCACCTCCGGGTGCGGCACGGCACAGTCCTTCCATGTCATATGATGGACGTCGTCCGGCTCCGCCCACTCCCCATAGGCCTGACCATAGTTGGAAAGAAATCTCCGTTCCTCGCCCTTCAGGCCCGTCCGCCTTGCCATGGGGTGCCATCTGCCGCAGCGCCTCTGCATAAAGCCGGCATAGCGGCGCATCCCCGGCAGAAACTTCTCCAGAATCCGAAGGTCTCCATACTGCTTCCACAACACATACGGCATGATGACCCCGGCGTCCGCCCATCCCACGCTGCCGTCCATGACCTTCATGTAAAAATCCGTGCCGCCCTCCGGGGCGATCTGGGGCAGCTTGCCGTCCGGCTTCTGCCAGTCGTAAAGATCATTCAAGTATTTTCTGGCAAAGCTTCTATAGTCGAACAGAAAGCTGGCCGTGGAGCAGAAAATCTGGGCGTCCCCGCTCCAGCCGTGACGCTCTCTGGTGGGGCAGTCCGTGGGCAGGTCCACATGGTTGTTCTTAGCGCTCCATACCGTGTTTTCCACGAACTGATTCAGCAGCGGGTTAGAGCTTTCAAACCAGCCGGTGCGCTCCAGATCCGAATAGACCGCAATGGCCGTAAAGTCCTCCGGGCGGACCTGCGCATCTGTCTCCACCAGCACATAGCGGAAACCGAAAATGGCAAAGGTAGTCTTATACTCATTCAGGCCCTCTCTGCAGGTATAGAGCACCTGCTGCAGGGGCGTGGTGATCTTTTTACTGGAGCACTGAATATTTTTCTGGGTAAACTCCCCCTTTTCGTCCAGCAGCTCCCCGAAGCGGAGCCGCATTGTCTGTCCCGCCGCCGCCCTCAGGGAAAAAGACACGTAGCCTGCAATATTCTGGCCGAAGTCCAGCACGGTTTTCCCGGCAGGGGTCTTGATGTGCGCCGCCGAAAAACGCTCATGCTCGGTGACGGGCACATTGTGGGATGCAGCAGGGACGACGGCATGGGCCGTCTCCTTTGCCCTTCCCTGATAGCCGGGGGTCAGCCGGGCGTCATAGATCTCCCCGTCCTGATTATCCGCAAAGCGGATGGGGCCGTCATTGCTCCAGTCCCAGCTTTCGTCCGTGGAGACGGTCTCCACGGAACCGTCCCCATGGGTGATCTCGAGCTGCGCCAGCAGCTTGGTCTCTGTCCCATATTGGTTTTTCCGTCCCCATGCCCCGCAGCTTCCCCTGTACCAGCCGTCCGCAAGCCATACGGTCAGGGTGTTTTCCCCGCTTTTCAGAAGCTCCGTCACATCTATGGTCTGGTACTGCACCCTTTTGCGGTAATCCGTGATGCCCGGGGCCAGAATGAAGTTCCCCGCCCTTTGCCCGTTCAGCTCCGCCCGGTACAGACCGCAGGCCGTGATGTACAGCCGGGCCTTTTTTAAACCGGAGTCTCCCCCGGGGAGCGTGAACTGCTTCCGAAAGCAGTCCACGGGATAACGCTGCCTTTTGTTCACCTTGTAGTTGCCGGTGATCCACTTTGCCCGCCACCCGCCGATGCCGGTCTCAAACTCCGCCTCCTGCCAGTCCCCCGGCATATTGTTTTCATCCCAGAGGCGGATTTTCCACAGCACCTTTGTCCCTGACGGAACCGGACCTC
Source organism: uncultured bacterium (assembly GCA_947565325.1). Lineage (GTDB taxonomy): Bacteria > Bacillota > Clostridia > Lachnospirales > Lachnospiraceae > Acetatifactor. Next base: position 3,794 of record CANOFQ010000123.1, on the reverse strand, counting down.
CGCCCCAGCGGGCCTCCATGGAGCTGCTCTCCGTTCTGCCACTGTCCCAGAGCGCTGCGCCCTGATCACTGACGGCAAGGATCTGCCATGCCCTCTGCCTCTGGCCGCCCTGACAGTTCCAGCTCAGCCATGGCTCGGCTACGTCAATCCCTATGGGATCGCATAAATATTCCGTCCTTAACCGCACTGCCTGCATACCGTTCCTCCTTTCTCTGCTGCCCCTTGTCAATCTGCGAAGCCCCAGAAGAGCCGACGATTTTTTCTTTGTCTTGCCTCCGCATCGTCCTATGCATTCACTGACTCTTTTTTTGCCTTGCTTCCGGAGCATCCGTCGATTCATTCCTGCTCTTGCTTCCGAAGTATTCTTCGATTCATTCCTGCTCCCCCCGTCTGGCCCTGATCTCGGCCTGCTTCCGGCCGATATCCTTCTCCACGTTCAGAAACACCAGCAGCACCGCCAGCGCTGCGCCGGTAAACACCTCCAGCCCCACGAAACCAAAGGTGATGACATCCTTCACTGTCTGGCTCTGGGCTGTGGCCACAGTCACTCCCTCCACCATTTCCGGTGCCCTATAGCCCGCACTGCTTAAGAGACCATTGAAGATGCCGGTGCAGACTCCCGTCATGGCCACTGCGATGATGTTGTATACCGACATGGCGATTCCGTCGCTGCGGAAATTCTTTTTCCATTCCAGATGATCCAGCACGTCCGCAAACAGCGCCATGAACACATAGGCGCAGGGCAGGCCCCCTATATTCTTGATGAACTGGCCCACCAGCATGACCGTCATATCGGCAGGGAACATCCAGCAGATGATCCCGCCGATGGCATAAAGGACAAAGCCCACCAGAGTCACGTTCCGCTTGCCGAATTTCTTCGCCAGAGGCCACACGGCAAAAATGCCGATCCCCATGGGGATGCCGCCGATGACGGAGACAAGCGTCTGTGTGATCCCGTCATTATATGTACCCAGCACATAATTACAAAAATAGGGAAGGCTCACATTTTTGATGCAGGTGCCCATTGTATAGATGAGAAAATACACATAAATGATGATCATGTATTTATCGGAGAAAATGGTTCCAAGCTGTGTCCGGAAGGGAACCGACTCCGTCTCCCCGCCCTGAACCTCCAGCGTGACCCTCTCTTTCGTGAAATAATACTCCAGCAGCGTCAAGGGCAACGCCACTATGGCGAGAATGCTCATCAGCAGGATCCACCTGCTCTTGTCCACCCCCAGTGCGGGCATGATCACCATGGGAAAAACCAGCGCTACAAGGATACCGCTCATCATGATAGTTGATATCTGGTTAAACACGGACAGACTGCCCCGCTGGGTAGTATCTCTGGTAGACAAGGGCACCATCAGATTATGGCTCATATTAAAGATCGTATAGGCAAAGGAGTAAAACAGATTGTAGGACAGCATGACCCACACCACCTGCACAGTCTCAGAAGCCTCCGGCACCGCAAACAGCAGAATGCCCGTCACGGTAATCAAAGGGGCCGACAAGAGCAGCCATGGTCTGGCCTTTCCCTCTCTGGTACGGGTATGATCGATGACCTGCCCCATGACCACATTGGTAACTGCATCAATCACCTTGGAAACAATTGGGAAAAGCACCAGAAACGCACCGCCCCAGACACTTCCCAGCTTCAGAACATCTGTATAATAGACATTTAGATAGGTGGCCAGCACGGCGTTGAACAAAAGCGCCCCCGCAGGGCCCAGCAGATAGCCCAGCCACCTTTCGGCCGGCCTGACGTCCTGCGAACCGACTCTGGTATGCAGCGCAGGTGATTCCATAAGCTTTTTCTGTGACATTTTCTTCCTCCTCCCTGATATGCAGGCGGCCTAGACAGCCCCATCTGAACAGTTTCATCTTCCAGTATGACCCACCCTGATTGCCCATATGTTCGGCGCAGAATCAAATACTCCGCAGCAAGCTGACGGGGTATCAAGCTTGATTCGCAGCAAGCTGACGAGGTATTTGACCCTCGCAGCATTCGCAAAGCCAATTTAGAATTGGCTTTATGCTCGTGCGAGCAGCGGCACAAAGTCAGCGAAGCTGACTTGACTCATTGCTTGCCGGAATAAATTTTCAGCCAGCAAGGCGGTCGAACGAGGCGATATGGCGGCATCGTTGAGTGAAACCAACGCAGTCAGGCGGAAATTTAGACCAGCAAAGCACAGGGATAATTCAAGCGGATTATACTAGGATCAGTGTAACATACTTCAGTCCTTCCATCTTGCATATCTGTAACCAATGTAATATAATTGTATCTATCATGCAAAAACTTTTTCGCCTCTCTCCCAAGCCATGTCTCTGCAGGCTCATCCCATGCCAGCCAGGCAACGGCCCTACAGAAAGGAACACAGAAATGAACAGGCCCGGTCCAGACAGAAATGTGCTCGATCTTCAATATCTATGTACCACCATAGGCAATCTTTCCGGCATTCCCATCCGGATCTATGAGGGGGAAACGCTGCGCTTTTTCTATTCCCAGTCTGCGCTTCCCTGTGATCCCATGGTCATCTGCCAAAAGGAAGTCTTTGCCGTCCATGCCCATGTTGGCTACATTGCCACTGCACATTTTCATTATTATGGCATAGTCAATTCAGGGAAGGCAAAAATCGTCATCGGTCCCACGAGGCAGATCCCGGAAAGCGATCAGGAGTTACGGGAGCTGGCCTTCCGAGCCGATGTTGCGGCGGAGGACAAGGAAGCCTTTATTGCGGGAATGAAGGGAATTGTCAGGATGCCCTTTGAAAGCATTCTGCAGATACTCTGTACCATAAACCATGTCCTGAACGGAGAATCGCTGGCTTTGGCGGACATCGCCATTTACCATGAGGAACAAGAAAGGCTGGAGACCCTTCAGAACAGACAGCAGGCCGAGAACAAGCTGTCCGCTGCAGGAGCTCTGGAAAGAGAGGCTCAGGCCATACACAACACCTATGATCAGGAGCAGACCATCCTGAGCCTTGTGCGGAAGGGCGACACCGCCGCCCTGAGAGAATGGTTCTCCACCGCCCCCGCCATCCGGGGCGGCGTTCTGGCCAGAGAGCAGCTCAGGCAGCGGAAAAATATGTTCATCGTCACTGTCACCTTGGTCTCCCGGGCCGCCATCCGGGGCGGCATGGACATTGAGGATACTTTTACCGTCAGCGATTCCTACATCCAGCAGTGCGAGCTTCTGTCCACACCCGAGGCGATCACGAACCTTCAATATCGGATGATTCTGGACTATACGGAGCGGGTTGAGCGGCTGCGTCTTGGCAAACGGCCCACGAAACTGACGCTGGACGTTGCAAACTATATACAGCACCATATGTCGGAGCCCATCACTGCAGAAAAAATCGCAAGAGAGCTGTTCCTGAGCCGTCCCTATCTCTCCCGGCGCTTCAAGAAGGAAACCGGAGAGTGCCTGACAGATTTCATCCTGAAAGAAAAAACAGAGGAAGCAAAACGCCTCCTCCGCTATTCCGACAGACCCCTGTCCGCTATCAGCAGTTATCTGGGCTTTTCCTCTCCCAGCCATTTCTCAAGGGTGTTCCGCAGATATGCCCTGATGAGTCCGGGTGAATACAGACTCAAATATTTCAGGTAGGACAGGTTTTAATACCAGTCATGTTTTTCACCCCGGTCCACGGCTTCATATCCGCCGTTCTGGGGGCTTTCCGGACGGACATGAAGATTTTCTACTCTTCCCCAGAAGGTCAAAAATGAGCCTTACATCCCCTCTGACGAGGCCGCAGAGAGACTCCAGAGCGTCCTTTTCCCCTGACTCT
>CANOFQ010000122.1 GCA_947565325.1 uncultured bacterium | reverse complement strand
TCTCACATGCCAGTTCTGTTCATTCTCTGACCACTGATTCTGTTGGTCAGAGAATGAACAGAACTGGCATGTGAGAAGGATGCATACGGAGTTTGACGATACCGTGAAACAGATTCAGCTCTTCCATCGCAGCGGGGCGTATCCTTACCGAATCATGCTTCTGAGCTTTGCGCCCAACTTCAGGCATTTTCTCCATAGACAGGGTGTGTTCCATGCGCCTTACTGGTCCTGCTTTGACGCAGTACAGTGTGTGCGGCGCAGGCGCCCCATGGTCTTGTCCTTTCATAACCTGAACTGGCCGGAGGGGATAGAATTTGCTTGTTCCATGTTCGTGATGATTGCCATGCTCCGAGGCAGGAAGTATGCCCAGATTGAATTCGGGGAGGACGGGAATCCCATCGAGATCGATATTTTCAGGGACGAAAAAATTAACCGGCGCAATATCTATGATGACAGGGGATTTGTCTCCAGCAGCATTATCTATGAAGAGGAGAAGCCTCTATATCAGGATTATTTCATGGAGAACGGCATCCGGAAGCTGAGGCGCTTCGAAGCCGACGGACATGTGGAAATCAATCCCAAATGCCCTGAGTACCTTTTGACCTACCAAGAACAAGAACAGAAAAAGCGTTTCTCGAAGCTGCGGTACGACAGCATGGATCAGGTACTTCATGAAGTGCTGTCGGCCTATCTGCGGCTCACGGAGAGGGAGGATATTTTCTGTGTGGCCATGCATGAGCGCCATGGGGCGATTTTAAATGCTGCGCTGAAAAATCGGAAGGTGATCTTGTCCTTTTTTTCCGACCGGTATTCCGTGCGGAAGCACCCGGAGCTCATAGACATGGTGGAGGGAGCCGGATATATCATTGCCGATTCTAAGGAAAATCTGGACAGACTTAAGAAGGAAACGGGCGGTCTGGTCAGGCGGGCTACTTATATTACGCCCTATGATTCCAGAGTGGATTTCGGAATCAGTCAGCAGCTCTCCGTTCAGAAGATTATGGTGCCGGTGGACGGCATGCGGAATGATTTTTTGAATGAACTGATGGTCGGGCTTGGGAGGTATCTCCTGAAAAACGAGGACGCAAGGATACATTTATTTACCAGAAACGCTTTGTATAACCGGGGGCAGCAGCTTCTGGAAAAGACCCGGAAGGCACTGGGGGCAGCCGGGCTGGAAGAGGCGTGGGCGGCAGAGGAGACGGATCGGGGGGCTGCAGAAAATAATATAGACAAGGAAGGAAATGTGCCTATAAGGTTTTTTGTGGAGCAGTGCGTGGACGAGCTGGCAGTGAGCAAGTGTATGCGGGAACAGCGGATCATGGTTGACCTGCGGGAGCGCCCGGAGCTGTATCTGCAGATCATGGCCATCAGCATAGGTATTCCGCAGATCGTGGGCAGGGAGACGGAGTTCGTGGAGGACGGCGGAAACGGAAGGATCCTGAAGGATCCGGAGGGGCTTGAGGATGCTTTGAGCTATTACCTTGACGGCCTTAAGAACTGGAATGAGGCCATGGTCTGTTCCTATGAGATGGGGAAGAACTATACAACGGAAAAACTGCTGGAAAAATGGAGAGAGGTCATAGAAGCCATTGGATGAGATTCGCATATTACAGTTGGGGAACGAGGACTGGCGCAAAAGCTACAGACTTCCGCAGGGGATTATTTTTGAATATTGTCCTATCCTTTTAGATGAGCCCCGAAAGCCTTATGATATCGTCTTTCTGGACAAGACGCCTTCGCAGGAGGAGCTGGAGCTGCTGCAGGAGGCGGTGACGGCATATACGCTGTTTGTGACTGGAAAGGTGGATATCCATGGAAAAATGCGAGAGCTTTACGACTGCAAAATGGGCCGAAGGATCCATGAGGCCGATATACAGGCATTTCTGCTGCAGGAGATAAAGTATTTTTTCCCCAAGCCTTATGGAGAAAAATTTGACCATGGGAATGTTGCGATTGCGCAAGGATTTTCGGGCTTTGTGAAATGGAAGGGAAATTATAGTGTGACCTTGCGGGGTGATTTCGGAAAAGAGCTTCAGCAGGCAGTATATTGGCGTAATAATATCCCGATTTACAGAGGACAGGTTCTGGATTTCTGGCTGGAATACCGTAAAAGCGCTGAAATTGAAGTTTCGCTTGTCATAACTAAGTTTGCAGTAGGAAGCATTTCGGAGATTTTGCAGAGATGGGAATTTGACGAGAGAGAGCTGGATGATGTCGTCTATATTGACGGTGGCAGTGCAGACGGACGCATTTTTGTCTCCCTTCATGCGAGAGGGGAGGGAGAGCTTCAGGTCATTGCACTGCATGACAGGCATTCCCGAGGGGGGCACGGATATTTCCTGCCGGGCGGGGAAAGGTATGCGACATCTGAAAGGGAAGAGATATTCTGTTATTTTGACCCCGGAGACAGGAAGCCGCCTCTGAATATATATTTTTCCGGCTATAAAACGAAGCAGGGCTTTGAGGGATACCGCATAATGAAAGGAATGGGTGCACCGTTTCTTCTGGTGTCAGAGCCCAGACTGCAGGGCGGCAGCTTCTACATGGGTTCCAAGGAATATGAGCGGCTGATGGTGAATGTCATTAAAAAGCATATAGAGGAGCTGGGCTTTGGCCCAGATCAGGTGATCATGGCCGGCCTTTCCATGGGAACCTATGGCGCACTGTATTATGGCTGTGATATCGGGCCCCATGCGATTCTGCTGGGCAAGCCGTTGATCAGCATCGGCAATGTGGCGGCGAACGAGAAATATCTTCGCCCTGGCGGATTTCCGACCTCCTTGGATGTGCTGCTGTATCTGTGCGGCAGTACGGAGGGAGAGGCGGTGGAGCAGCTGAACCGCAGGTTCTGGGGCAAGTTTGATCCATCGGACTGGAGCAGGACGAAGTTCATCGTATCCTACATGATAGAGGATGATTATGATTTCGGCGCATACAAGACATTGATTTCGCATCTACGTTCTGAAGGTGTGCAGGTATACGGCAAAGGCCTTCACGGCAGGCATAATGACAATACAAGGGGAATCGTGGGGTGGTTTACCGACCAGTATGAAAGGGTACTGCAGGAAGATTTTGAGAGAAGGATTAAGAAGAATTGAGAAGGATTAAGAAGGATTGAGAAACCATGGCGGGCGAGAGATGGACGATCTACTGGAATGAGTACTCTTCGGACACATATCTATATGGCTCTGAGATATCCTATCACAAAAGGGACGATGTGGAATTTGAGAATCATCTGATGCCGCCGGGTACGGTTCTGAAGCAATGGTATTCCAAGACGAATTACCAGATGCAGAGGATAGAGCCGGCGCTGCCCATGATAGACGGGGAGACGGAGTATCAGATCATTGTGAACATCGACTGCCAGAAGGGTGAGCAGTGCCTATTGAAGCTGGTGTTTTATGACCGGTACGAGACGGAGGCGGGAAGCATTGTGATCCGGGACAGGGTGGCGGATTTCAGATGTCCTCTGAAGACCTATAGCTATAGGCTGCAGCTGATCAACGGCGGAGCTACGCATTTCCGCTTTCATTCGATTATCATTCGGGAAATCGCAGATGAGACTGAGGGGAAGACTGAGAAAACTGAATAGGCTCCTGCGCTGCGTCAGGAGTTATAAGGGGAGGATGGAAGAGCTGTCAGACGAGGAGCTGGCCCATCTGACGGTGGAGTTCAAGGAACGTCTGGCGGCAGGGGAGAGTCTGGACCAGCTTCTGCCGGAGGCCTTTGCAGCCATCTGCGAGGCGGATTACCGAATTCTGGGAAAAGCGCCCTATGACGTGCAGGTGCTGGGGGGCATTGCCCTTCATCAGGGATATCTGGCGGAGATGAACACCGGGGAGGGAAAGACCTTGGTGGCCACCATGCCCCTATATCTGAACGCTCTCACGGGAAAGAGCACGATTCTGGTGACGGCCAATGACTATCTGGCTCTGAGGGACGCGGAGGAGATGGGGCAGGTATACCGCTTCATGGGACTTACCGTGGCGGCGGGAGCCAGCAGGAAGCAGGACAGACAGCTGACGAACGAGCTGAAGAAGGAGATCTATCAGGCCGACATCGTGTATACGACCCATGGAACCCTTGGCTTCGACTATCTGTTCAATAATCTGGTGACCAGAGCTGAGGACAGGTTCCTGCGGGAGTTCTATTATGTGATCATTGACGAGGCGGACTCGGTTCTGCTGGACGGGGCCCAGATGCCGCTGGTGATCTCCGGCTCGCCCAGAGTGCAGTCCAATCTGTACGAGCTGGCGGACTTTTTTGTGACCACCCTTGTGGAGGGGGAGGATTACGAGACGGAGGAAAAGAAGGTGTGGTTCACGGAAAAGGGCATTCGCTATGCGGAAACCTTTTTCCAGATCGACAATTTTTACGGCGAGGAGCATTTCGAGATCAACCGCCATGTGACGCTGGCCCTCCGGGCCCATGCCCTGTTTCGGAAGGGAAAGGACTATATGATCTCCGCTCAGGGGGAGCTGCAGCTTCTGGACGAGGGCTCCGGGCGTATGATGCCGGGGGTGAAGCTACATGGCGGGCAGCATCAGGCACTGGAGGCCAAGGAGAGGACGAAGATTTCTCAGGAGAGCCGTTCCATGGCGTCTGTTACCTACCAGAACCTTTTCCTGCTGTTCCCAAAGATGGCGGGGATGAGCGGCACCCTTGCGGACGCATGGGAGGAGCTGATGGACGTGTACCAGAAAAGGGTTCTGGTGATTCCGCCCAACCGGCCCATGCAGAGGAAGGAGCTGCCGGATCTATATTATAGGGATGCGGAGGAACAGTTTCAGGCGGCTGTGGAGGAGGCTCTCAGGCTTCATGAGACGGGCCGTCCCGTGCTGATCGTGGTCACTACCATAGCTCAGACCGAGCTGATCTCCAAGGCACTGGTACAGGAGAAGATACCACATAACGTGCTGAATGCCAACAACGCCTTCTGGGAGGCGGAAATCATCAGGGAAGCAGGCAGACGGGACGCAGTGACCATCGCCACCTCCATGGCGGGCCGGGGAACGGACATCATGCTGGGGGAGGGCGTCAGGGAGCTGGGGGGCCTCGCCGTCATCGGCGTGGGGAGAATGGTGAACGTAAGGCAGGAGCGTCAGGCCAGAGGCCGGGCGGGAAGGCAGGGGGATCCGGGAACCAGCAGATTCTTCGTGGCCCTCACGGACGAGGTGGTGCTCAGGAATCAGCCCATGAGGTTTCTGGACAGATACATAGAAAAGAAAAAGCGTATCTCCCTGAGGCGGGTGAGGAGGATCGTGAACAAGTCCCAGTCTCTGGGGGAGGAGAACGCAGTCATGGCCAGAAAGCGGGGCGTTGTCTACGACCAGATCCTGCAGCGGCAGAGGAAGCTGGTGTACAGAGCAAGAAACCAGCTTCTGGACGGAGAGTCCCTGCCAGTGGGAAAGCTGGTGAAGATCGCCAGAGAAAATATAAAAGGCTTCCTGCGGTCTCAGAAGACCATGGACAGCGGCCTGCTGGGAGGCTATATTCTGGATCATCTTTCCTACCGGCTGGAGGAAGAGGTGGAGGAGATGCCGCTGAAGGATGCAGGAGCCATGGAGGCCTATCTGCTGAGAAAGGTCATAGAAGGGCTGGAGGAGCAGAAGAAAAGGCTGGGGGGCAAGGCGGCCATGAACCAGTTTGTCCGCATGGCCGTGCTGAACGCTATAGACGCCGCATGGGTGGAGCAGGTGGATTACCTGCAGCAGCTGCAGGCGGCAGTCAGCGGCAGGGCCTCCGCACAGCGGAATCTGGTGTATGAGTATCACAAGGAGGCCCTGAAGTCCTTTCGGAAGATGGAGGAGACCGTCAGGCGGGAGATGATCAGGAACATATTGCTGAGCGCCGTGTATTCGGATGCGGAAGGCAGATTACATATACTTTTTCCATAGGGGAGGGCAAGATGATTTACAATTTCAATCTGGGGATCGGCTGGGCCAGCAGCGGGGTGGAATATGCGCAGGCCTACCGGGCAAAGGTTCTGCGAAACATCGGTCAGGAGGCAAGGTTCGTGTTCACGGATATGTTTCCGAGGGACAACATCCAGCATATGACGGAAAATATGGGATTTCTGGACTCGGAGATCCTATGGCTCTACAGCTTTTTCACGGACTGTGCCATAGCGCCCGTAAGCTATACCCTGAAGCAGCTGGAGCGCAGCATGGGCGACAGGAGCTTCACTTTTTCCAGAGACGGCTCCGTGGCAAAATACGTTTTTTCCGGCACGGGGAATTTCTATACGGTATATATGGTGGACGGAGTCAGCGACCGGGTCCATAGGGTGGAGATGGTGTCCAACAACTGTCTGGTAAGAAAGGACTATTATACCTACTGCAGGATCTACTCGGAATATTATGGGCCCCTTGACAATAAGGCCCACTTGTACCAGCGGAGATTTTTCAACGAGGACGGCTCGGTGGCCTATGAGGAGATCACGGACGGGGATGCGGTAATGTATCAGTTCCCGGACAAGCTCATCTGTTCCAAGGAGGAGCTGGTGGGCTACATGGTGTCCCGGCTGAAGCTGACAAGTGATGACGTGGTGATCATTGACCGGACCACTGGGATCGGGCAGGCGATCCTGCAGAACGTGGGGCCGGCCCGGGTGGGCATCGTCATCCATGCGGATCATTTCAGCGAGGGCAGCACGGACGAGGACAACATCCTCTGGAATAATTATTATGAATACGATTTTGCCCAGCACAGGCATATCAGCTTTTATGTCACGGCCACGGATGCCCAGAACCGGCTGCTGCGGAAGCAGTTCCAGCAGTATATGGGAATCACGCCTCAGGTTGTGACCGTTCCCGTGGGAAGTCTGGAGAGTCTCAGGTTTCCGAAAAAGGCCAGACGGAAGCACTCCCTCATCACTGCCTCCCGTCTTGCCTCGGAAAAGCATGTGGACTGGCTGGTGGAGGCGGTGGCGGCAGCCAGAAAGGAGATTCCCGATCTGTCGCTGGACATCTACGGCAAGGGCGGGGAGGAGATGAAGCTGCGGGAACAGATCCATAGGCTGGGCTGCGGCGATTATGTGCGGCTTCAGGGCCAGCAGAAGCTGGACGAGGTGTACCAGAATTATGAGGCCTATCTGTCGGGCTCCACCAGCGAGGGCTTCGGCCTCACCCTGATGGAGGCCATCGGTGCGGGACTTCCCATCATCGGCTTCGACGTGCGTTACGGGAACCAGAATTTCATCGAGGACGGCAGAAACGGGTATATCATAGCGGTGAACGACAGGATGTCCAAGAAAGAGCGGGTGGACAGGCTTGCGGAATGTATCGTCCGCCTGTTCACGGAGGCGGACATGGAGGAGTTTCACCGGAATTCATATGAAAAGGCCAAGGCTTATCTTGCAGAGGAGGTGGAGAAGAGATGGCACAGAACATTAAACCATGTGAAATGATGCTGCTTTTCGACAGCTATTCCCAGGAGAGTCAGAACCTGCACACCTCTTTCAAGCAGGCGGGCTATGAGCTTCCGGCGGTGGTGATCGAGGACGACGGCTTCCTGCCAGAGGACGTGACGTCGGTATACGGCTATTTTCTGGGGAATTTCAAGGGGGAGGAAGGGGTGCCCGGAAGGCCCAGATACTTCAACCAGATCAGGGTGCCCGATTATTGGGAGATCAGTGGGAACAACAGCGGCGGAAAGGTGAACGACCTATACAAGGAAAGAGGAAGGATATTTTATGCGGAGCCTGCCAACAAGCGTCTGGTAAAGGTGGTGGACTGGTACGATGAGAGGGGAGTGGTCAGATCCAGCGACCATTACAACTGCTATGGGGCCCTATATGCGAGGACGGTTTTCAACGCAAAGGGCCAGAGGGTGAACAAATCATGGTTCAACGCAAAGGGGCAGGAAGTGATCATGCTCAACTACGTCACTGGCGACACTATCCTGAACGATGGCGACGAGGTCAGATTTTTCCGGAACAAGACGGATTTCATACTTTACTTTTTTGAGAAGACGGGCCTTGGGAAGAGCAGAGTCTTCTTCAATTCCCTTTCCACGCCCTTCTTCGTGTCCAACCGGCTGGGCGGGACCAAGAAGGGGGACGTGCTGTTCTGGCAGGAGCCGGTGGGCAATGAGATTCCCGGAAATATGCAGATGATCCTGAAGGGCGAGGCGGCCCGGACGGCCCGGGTCATGGTGCAGAAGAGGCGCTCCTATGACAGGCTGACAGAGCTGGGGGCCCCGGCGGACATAATTCAGAAGCTGGGATACGTCTATCCCTTCAAAAGAAAGAACCTGCGCAGGCCGGAGGCGCTGATCTGCACCAATTCCGACCGTATCGAGCACTGCGCCGAGATCGTGAAGGCCCTTCCCAAGATGCATTTTCACATTGCGGCCCTGACAGAAATGTCGGCGAAGCTGATGGGCATGGAGAAATACGAGAATGTCAGGCTGTATCCGGGGGTGAAGAGGGATACCTTGGACGAGCTTTTCGAGAAATGTGATTTTTATCTTGACATCAACCATGAGGGGGAGATCCTGTCGGCGGTTCGGAGGGCTTTCCTGAACAACCAGCTGATCTTCGCCTTTCAGGAGACCGTCCATAACAGAGACTACATAGCGGAAGGTCAGATCTATCCCGCCAAGGACGCAGACAGGATGATCTCCGGCATCCGGGCGGCCATGACGGATGTGAACGCCATTGCGAAGCGCCTCCAGAGGCAGCGGATGACGGCACTGGTGGAGTATCCGGACAGTTACAAGAGTTTCGTGGAGAACGGCGGGTGAAGGGCAGATCGGAGTTTCCTGAGAATAAGGTCTGTTTTGTGCTGACGATGTAGGGAGAGGGGAAATGGTATATAGCATTCATCACTTTTATTGCTGGGTCAGGGGAGGCTTGGAGTATGCGCAGGTGTACCGGGCTAGGATTCTGCGAAAGCTTGGTATTGAGGCAAAATTTATTTTCACCACAATGTTTCCAAAGGAAGACATGCAACATATAACGAAGAATATGGGATTTCTGGATTCAGAAGTCATCTGGCTGAATGGTTTTTTTACGGACTGTAGGATTTCTCCGGTCACTTACACACTGGGGCAGCTGGAAAGCACATTCGGGGATGAAGAATACACCTTCGCCAGGATGGGAGATGTGGCGAGATATGATTTTCCGAGGAGCAGGGTGAGCTATGAGGCCCACATGACAGATGTGGCCGGAGATAAAGTATATTGGGTAGAAATATGGTCAAGGGGTATTTTGCTCCGAAAAGACTATTATACTTATTGCAGGATCTATTCAGAATTCTTTGCTCCCATCCATAATGCAGTAAGCATATACCAGCGAAGAATTCTGAATAGATCCTGCAATAAGTATAATAGTCTTTT
>CANOFQ010000121.1 GCA_947565325.1 uncultured bacterium | reverse complement strand
ATAATCACATTCAAATACAATCTTAGGTTGTCCTAATAATATCTCGCCGTGTAAATCCTCAGAATCGACAGACTCCTTCGCTGCCAATTCAGAATCCTTTCTTACCAATATGCCCCATTTTTCTTTCTGCGGCATACGGATAAATTCATATTTCCCGATATCTACAGGCTCTATAAGAAGCCCTATATCTAAAATCCCTTTTTCAATCCGTTCTTTAATATCATCTGCGATTGCGCTGTGGATACTAAACCGCACAAGGGGATATTTCTGCTGGAATTTTCTGATCTGCTCCGAAAGAATGAGCATATTTTTTGTTTCCCCGCAGCCGATTGCGATTTCTCCTGACAGCACATCTTCCTTATGGGAAAGCTCCTGAACTGTCTTGTCGGACAATGAAACGATTTCCTGTGCCCGGCGCTTCAAGAGCATGCCGTCCTCGGTTAAAATAATACTGTGTTTGCTTCTGTGAAATAATTTCACTCCTAATTCTTCTTCAAGCTGCATGAGCTGCCGGGAAAGTGTTGGCTGTGTAAGATGTAATAACGCTGCGGCCTTTGTAATGTTTTCTTCTCTGGCAACCATCAGAAAGTATTTCAGAACTCTAAATTCCATAATCCTGTTTACACCTCCCATATCAATTATACCTACTTTTTAACACGGATTCAACATAGTAAATCCTAAGAAATGCTTTTTGCCAATATTATAACAGCTGCTCACAAGCGCTGCCTCCTTGTACAGAAGGCTCATTTACGCAGAAAAAACGCCATGCAGACAAACAGCCTCTTGCATGGCGTTTTTTCCCGTTTACTTGGTATCCGTCATAATTTTGTGAATGTTTCCGTATGGCTTCCTGCCTTTGCTGCGGAGTATTTGGTCCAGGGCACCTTCAGCCTATTGTTGGGTATTGGACCGGAGAAAAATGGGGCCGACAAAAAGCAGGCAGGGCAGTCCGTTAAACCTGCCCGCTGGGGATCCGCAGCACCTGCCCGATGCTGAGGCTGTCGCTGGTGAGCCCGTTCAGCTTCTTGATGGCGTCTACGGTGGTGTCGTATCTTCTGGAGAGCAGCCAGAGGGTGTCTCCGGAACGGACGGTGTACTCGATATAAGGTGCAGACTGGGAGGAGGGGATCTTCAGCACCTGCCCTACGTTGATCAGGTTGCTGGTGAGCCCGTTCAGCTGCTTGATGGCATCTACCGTGGTACCGAAGCGCTGGGCGATGAGCCAGAGACTGTCCCCGGCTTTTACCGTGTACGTCAGAGGGGTGCCGGAGCCGGAACCCGAGCCGCCGCTGCCGGAGCCCGAGCCTGAACTGCCGCCCGAACCCCCGCTGCCGCCGGAGCCCGAACCCGACCCGCCACTGCCGGAGTCCGAACCCGACCCGCCACTGCCGGAGCCGCCTCCGGTGCCCGAGCCGTCTCCCGCAGGCGGTATAGGCACATTCTGGAGGATGCCCTGATAGACGGAATACAGTCTGTTCCAGGTCAGGGGGCCTACGATGCCGTCAGGCGTAATCTGTACGGCCCGCTGGAAGGCTGTTACCGCCTGACCGGTTTTGCTGCCGAAAATGCCGTCCTGAGCGGGGGCGGGAACAGTGGGATAATACTGGGAGATCACATCCAGAAGATACTGCAGGGTAATCACGTCCTGCCCTCTGGAGCCCTGACGCAGCAGCGTATTTGGAGGAACCGTCCCGATGCCCAGAGAAACTCCCTCGCTGTCCAGATCGGCCAGTCTGGTCACGGCGGCGTAAATGCTGGAAATCTTGTACCAGGTGGATTTTCCTACCACTCCGTCAGGGGACAGGCCGAAAATGCTCTGGAATCTGGTGACGGCGGCTCTGGTGCTGGGGCCGAAGGTACCGGATGCGTCGGTGATGGCCGGGATGGCCGGATAGTTGCGGCGTATCCTGCCGAGATAATTCTGGATGGTCTGCACGTCCAGACCGGTGCTTCCCTCCCGGAGGGCAGTGCCCGGATAGGAGGATAGCTCTCCGGTGATGATGTTCGTCTCGGCAATCTCAATGTCCAGCGGATAATAGGTGCGCAGAATCTCCAGAGGCGTGCGGCCCTGATTCGCCAGAGTCACGGTTCCCCATTGGGACATGCCCTCGCAGAAGGCGGTGCTCCCGTTGCAGAAGGAGGTGAAATAAGGCGCCTCCTGCCCCTGTCTGCGGACGTACTGGTTGAAGATATCATCCACGATCCTGCTGATGGACTCATAGATGGGCCGGCCCTGAACATAATACTGGTCATAGGCTGTGCTGTTCGTGATATCATAGTCGTAGCCTCGGCTCCTATACCATTCCGTGTAGACCCGGTTCAGGGCAAAGGTGATGATGGCGTAGATATTGGCCGTCAGCGCAGCGGCGGGCCATGTGGGGTAGATCTCGCTGCTGGCCACGTTTTTCACATAGTCGGGAAAGGAGACCTGCACGTTTGGGGCGTAGGAGCCGGGGGCCCCCAGGTGCACCGTGATGGGATTGGGTATGGCCACCTGACGCAGGATCCGGGAGTCGGAAGGGGTCTCTCCCTTCTGCCCGGGGGTGTCCTGCATGGCAACGGCGGGTTTGCCGATGAATATCTTCGTGGTACCGGGACTGCGCTGCATCTGGGCCATGGGTTCCAGATCCAGCGGAAGAACGGCCGTCTCCCCCTCGTAGATGGGTATGCCGGAAACAAAAAGGGTGTTGAAACCGGGGGTCTGGGCCAGCACGCTGTAGCTGTAAAAAGGCTGCCCCGAAAAGCTGCTGTTCAGGGAAAAGCTTTTGTCCAAAGTCTCCAGCGGGACGGTCTGGGTCTCGCCGCTTTCGTCAGTGACCAGTTCGTAGAGGCTGTTTCCCTGAGAGTCCAGGATCCTCACATGTACGCCCTCCAGCGGGAGGGCTTCATGGGCGGTTCTGGCTTGTGTGGTTAAATATCCGATGGCCATGGGGGTGAATTCTCCTTATTCCTGATTAGAGGGAACGCTGCCCTCCTTTGGTATAAGGTATGAAAGAGAAGAAGGAAGAGTTACTGGTTTTTCACTGTAAATAGTATAGCATATTTTTTAAGAAATAACAAGTCTGGTTATGGATGCGGGGCTATGGTAAACTTGAAAAACGTTCAGGCTGTAGAAACGAAACATCCGGACAAGGGGTAAAGCGCCCAAATGTAGAAAAAGCATCCGGGCAAACCCCAACCGGAAAGAGGCTTCGGGAACAAAATGGAACATTGAACAGGAACAAGACATTGAGCAGGGAGGGCGGAGCATGGAAGAGATGCAGCTGGAGAGAGAGATGGAGGAAGCATATCTGCAAAGGACGAAGGAGGCGGCGGAGAGGCAGCTTGAGCAGGCCCGGAGGGCCGTGGAAGAGGGACGGCTGGAGATGGAGGAGGCCCGCAGGGAGCTTCAGGAGAACACGGAGAGCGGCATGGGGAGCGGTCTGAGGAATTACAACAGCGCCGCCGATTTCGAGGCGCTTGTGGAGCTGAGCCAGAATGCGGCGCCTGTGGCCCGGATAGCAGCTGACTACGAGGAACTGATGCGGAAGATCCGGCGGCTGGAGAAGCTGCTGAAGTCCCCCTATTTTGCCAGAATCGATTTCTGCTTTCAGGGGGAGGAAGAGCCGGAAAAGGTGTATATCGGCCGGACTTCCCTGATGGAGAAGGGGGCCATGGAAATCTATGTCTATGACTGGCGCTCGCCCATAGCCAGCGTGTTCTACCGTTTTATGACCGGGGAGGCTTATTATGATGCGCCGAACGGAAGGATAGAGGGGGAGGTGGAGCGGAAACGCCAGTATGAGATCAGGGACGGCCGCTTGCTTTACTTTTTTGACACGAATGTCAGTATTAGCGACGAGATTCTGAAGCAGCTGCTCGGAAAGAATACGTCGCCCAAGATGAAGACTATTGTGGAGACCATCCAGCGGGATCAGGACATCGTCATACGGAACATGGAAAATGATCTGCTGATGATTCAGGGCGTGGCCGGAAGCGGCAAGACCTCCATTGCCCTGCATAGGGCCGCCTATCTGATGTATCAGGGAGTACAGTCGGGATTATCGTCGAACAATATCCTGATTCTTTCTCCTAATTCCACCTTTGAGCAATATATCTCCGACGTGCTGCCGGAGCTGGGGGAGGAAAACGTGGTCTCCATGGTGTTCGAGGACCTGCTGCGCTCCGTGCTGAAGGAGAGGGAGCTGCAGCCACAGAATGCTTTTCTGGAAAAGGCCGTTTCCCATTCCGCCTATACGCAGCTGGCGAAGGGGAGCATGGAATACAAGACATCGGAACGGTTCCGGGATATATTGGACAGATTTGCGGAAGAGATTCCCCGGTGGGGGATCGAATATCAGGATGTCTACTTGGGAGAGGAGCTGATTGTCACGAAGGAGGAGCTGAAACGGCGGGCCATGCAGCGGCCGGAGGTCCCTCTGGCGGAGCGGCTGGAGCAGCTAAAGACCTATGTCATGGAGGAGGCGTTCGGCGGCAGGAGAGACAAGCGGCGCATCACGCTGACGCAGGAGCTGCAGAATTTTCTCAAGGTGGATATCTACGGTCTGTACGAGGGGCTGTGGAGGGACGGGGCCTGCATTGAAGCTCTTGGGGCAGAGACGCAGGAGAAAGGAAAAGGGCAGGAGACACAGAGAGGAAAGAGCTGCGGGGCGGCAGACGCAGGAAGCGGCAGCGGAGACGACATAGACCAGATCAGAAGATATACGCTGGAAAATCTGGAGTCGGGCCGCCTATACTTTGACGATGCCATTGCGCTGTTATATCTGCATCTGAAAATATACGGCAGCAGGTATCGGCATATTCGTCAGGTGATCATTGACGAGGCGCAGGATTACTACCCGCTCCAATATGAAATATTCCGTCTGCTTTTTCCCGGCGCAAAGTACACAGTGCTGGGGGACGTGAATCAGACTCTCACCAAACGGGAGGATATTTCGTTCTATGAGCAGGTGAGAGATATACTGAAGCGGAAGAATTCGGCGCTGATCACCTTGGACAAAAGCTTCCGATGCACCAATGAGATCCTGCGGTTCGGCCTGCGCTTTCTGGCAAGCGGTCATAGGCCGGGGGCCGCAGCCTGGCAGGGGCCCATGCCGACTGTCTCTGAGGGAGGCCTGCAGGAGGATCCCCTGCCTGACGGAATCAAATGCTTCAACCGCAGCGGGGATGCGGTTACGGTGGAGGCGCTGCATTCCTCCGAGGAATATCTGGACAGAATTGCAGAGGAGGTGGCGTTCTGCCGGGAAAAGGGGTATGAGACCATCTGCCTGCTGTGCAAGACAAAGGAGGGCTGCAGCCACTTGTTCTCCCGTCTGCGTTCCCGGCTGGAGCTTAAGATGTTTGGAGATGACGGTGTAGGCGAGCTGAAGGGGAATCTGCTCCTTCCCTCCTATATGGCAAAAGGGCTGGAATTTGACGCTGTTATCATCTGCGATGCGGATTCCCGGAATTACTATGATGATGACGATAAGAAGATATTGTATGTGGAATGTACCCGTGCGCTCCATAGGCTCAGCTTGTTCTGCGAGGGAGAGCTTACGTCGGCTGTTTAGCGGGTGCAAGTATTCAGCAGAAAGCTGCGCTGTCATCGAGGGAGAAAATATGGGGTAACCGTTCTGGGAAAAAGAATGCAAGGGGTTCAGCGGCTTGCTCCATAGTAGCTGTAGCGGAAGCCGATACGTTCAGACGAAAGCCGATACACTCAGATGGAAGCCGATACGTTCAGACGGGAGCCGATTCGCTCAGACGAAAGCTGATACGTTCAGACGAGAGTCGGTACGTTCAGACGGAAGCCTAAACAAAACGATTTATAAGCTGCAGAGCCACCTGATCAATCTGCCCAGCTGCTGGCTTGGCTGGTAGGTCGATAAATCGATTGCTCGATGGATCAGGTGGCGGCAGTTTCCGGTTCATGGCAGCCTCAATACTGCTTTTCTGCCAGATGGAGCCCGTAATCCTTCAGGTGGCCGTCGACTGCGTCCGCAAGCCAGCCGGAGACGGACTGATTCTGCTCCGGAAAGGGAACCCACACAGCAGGAGTGGCAATAATGGTATGGGCGGTCATGTTTCTCGGGTCGTCATACCATGCCACGCCATCCCAGATAAACAGGCTTACGTCAGCCTCCTTGAACTGGGGAATGGTGTCCCTGAGGATCTGCTGATAGCGATCGGCTTCCTTTTCTGTGACGTCCATGACGCCCGTGTCAAGGTAATTCTGGACCTTGGCCAGATCCCCGTCTCTGGTGGAGCAGTCAAATAGGAGGTGGATGTCTTCCCCGTATTTTTTGCGCAGGGCCGACAGACAGTCCAGCGTGAGATTGTTGCTGGTGAGCCTATCCGCTATTTCCTTGGGCGTCTGCCAGACATCCGCAGCCACGGTGTGCCAATGGTCATACAGCAGCAGGGATGCGTCCACCAGTACGTTTTTGCTGGCTGCATCCGGGAAATAATTGGTGAAGATATCGTCGGCCAGCAGCGCCGCAGCGAAGCCTCCGGCGCTGTAGCCGGTGACTACGACGGCTTCCGGGTCATTGACTCCGGCAAGCTCCATGATTTTCCTCATGGTCTGGGTATAGTTCACATAGCCGTTGTGATAGAGGATCTTTTCCTTGCCATCATGGTCGATGTAGTGGAACTCCCCCGTCCCCGCATGGAAATCTCCGGTGGCATAGGGGAACAGGATGATGCTCCAGTTCTCAAAGGGACTGCCCTCCACGTCCGAGGCGAGGCCGCCCATGTTCATGGTGACGTTCGCCAGTATGTCCGGCCAGACCATTCTTGTGTTGTATGTGTCGTCTCTGGCCGTTTCCTCGTTGATGCTGACACCGCCGCCGGCGAAATAGATCATCACTTTATTTTCGCTGCCTTTCCTGAAAAGGGCGTGGTAGCTGTTGCCTTCTGAATCCTTCATGCCGCTGTCTGCGACCCGGTACCATTTTCCTATAGCGGGATTCTTTTTCAGGCGGGGATATTGCAGGACGAACAGGTAGATCAGCAGGGCGATGCCTAAAATGACTGCCAGCAGGATGCCGAAGATTTTCAGTGCTTTTCTCATGCCGTTTTCCTCTTTTTCCGTTTCGTGTAGTGTCAGATAAGATTCCTGTTGAACACTGTGTGCTGTGTTTTCTGTCGATGCAATTCCTATTTCGCTGCTGGCATTTGTTCTTGCCATTTGCATTTTGGCAGTGTGGAATGCAATTCTTGTTTCGCTTTCAGCAGTGCCAAATGGGATCCCTGTTTGTTGCTATGTGTTCCTTCTTTATTTTACCGGCATATATTTGTCCAGATATTCCTCGATGGCCGCCATCCACTGTCTGGAGAGGGCGTCGTCGTTCTGGAGCCCATGGCCGGAGTGGGGGAACTCGATGTATTTGAAGTCGACATGGTTTTCCTCCAGCGCCGCTTTCAGGCGAAGGGATGCCTTGAACGGCTGGACACGGTCATGTGTGCCGTAGGCGACAACTGTGGGCGGGGCATCAGGCGTGATATAAGCAGCGGCGGAAATGGGCTTCATCCGCTGGATATAAGATCCGTCCTTTATCTCCTCCACCGGGATCATTTCTCCCAGCATGGCGCTGAACAGCCCCGCCGCAGCCAGATCGCTCTCCTCCGTATTTTGGTCAAGGCCGTAATTGTCCCAGTCCTCCTTGTAGAAGCAGGAAGGGCCCACTCCTCCGAAAGTAAATACCACGGGAACGGGTGCGTCCCCGGCGTCCCGGTATGCGTAGATCATGGCGAGAGCGTGTCCTGCCGAGCCGCCGGCGATGGTCATCTTGTCGATGGGATACCCGGCCTCCCGGGCTGCGGCGATCACCTGAGGGATGGCCGCCTTGATCTCGTCGGACTGGGTGAGGACGCTGGCATTGTTCGTCTCGGTGCGGAGCGTATAATTGATTCCCGCCGCCACATAACCCTTGGAACACAGCCATGAAAGCATCTCTCTGTCACCTATTTTATCGCCGCTTGTGAATCCGCCGGCATGGAGGTAGACGGCAAGTCCATAAGCTTCTTTCGTATTGTCCTTCGGAAGATAGAGGTCGAACTTGTTGGCCTCCCCCTCGCCGTAGGGCAGATCGGTCTTCAGCGTCCCAAGCTCGTCGCTCCACTGGACAGAATAATCCTTTGTCCACTTGGGCGTGATTGCGAATTTCGATGCCGCACCGGCCCCGAAGGCCACCAAAAATACCAGAATTCCCATCCATATAGGCACAGTCTTCACCTTCTTCTTTTTAATTGTATTGTCCGCAGCTTTGCTCATAAGAAATTCCCTCCAAACAGTGTGCCGCCCAGCAGCAGGTTCATGACGGCCCGAACCGCCAGCCGTCCCAGAACAAAAGCGATTACGGCGACGATCAGCAGGATCAGCAGTCGTTTTTGCATCAGTGTCATTCCGGTCTCCTCCCTTGACAGATTTGTTTCTGTGTGCTATCATGTGTTACAGATGCAACAGCAAAATGAGTGTAACAGCGATTCGGGGGATTGTCAATGGGGGCAGGAAAAATGGAACAAAAGGCAAAAAATGTTTCACCGTTCAGCAATGAGAGCCGCAACGCCTATGTGGTGGAGCATCTCACCAGTTCTATGCTGGCGCTGCTGGAGGAAAAGCCGATCGTAGAAATAACCGTCAGCGAGCTGTGCGATATGGCAGGAGTCGGACGGACCTCCTTTTACCGGAATTATGAGGAGAAGGAGGATATTGTCAAGGCATACATTGAGAATTTGTTTCGGGACTGGCTGGGAAAGATCAAGGGAGTCCCTGACCTTCCGGTGCGGGAAACGGTCCGGATCGTGTTTTCCCACTTTGAGGCGAACCGGGATTTCTACAGTCTGCTGAACAAAAGGGGGCTGGTCTATCTGCTGAAGGACATCATTTTAGACGTGTGCGGCTTTGCCCCGGAGCGGGAGATGCCTGCGGCCTATGCCTCCGCCTACGTGGGGTTCTTTTTGTATGGCTGGATCGAGGTCTGGTTTCGGCGGGGCATGAAGGACAAGGCAGAGGAGCTGATAGCCTATCTGCCACAGTAAGGGGTTCGGCAGGGCCCGGGTGCCATGGATGCTGTTTTGCCCCTTGAGTCATGGGGATAGGGCCGTTTTCGGGGGTATAGGATAGGCACTGTCTGCATCTGATGTTTTCTGTTTTCCATAATACCAATGAGAAGTGGCAGATCAAGAGCCGCAGGAGGAACGAAACCGTGAGGAACAGGATAGGATACTGCGGACTGGACTGTGAAAAATGTGACGCATATCTGGCAACGATCCGGGATGACCAAGAGCTGCGTGAAAAAAACGCAAAACTGTGGGCAGAGTTATACTGCATAACGCTGAATGCTGCCTAATGTAATCATGCGATTGAACCAG
>CANOFQ010000120.1 GCA_947565325.1 uncultured bacterium | reverse complement strand
GAAAAAGGATCCACCACGAATCCACAGAAGTGATCCGTCATATGAAAAAGGATCCACCACGAATCCACAGAAGTGATCCGTCATATGAAAAAGGATCCACCACGAATCCACAGAAGTGATCCGTCATATGAAAAAGGATCCGGTCCATAAGACCGGACCCTCATAGGCCGTTGCAGTTCTCTCAGCCGGAAGCCGGCCGCCCCTTGCGGCGGCCGACCTCCTCCGGTCAGTCCCAAAGACCGCCCGGCACCTTTTCCCTCAATTAGCCAAGCTCGCTGAAATACTTGATGGTGCGAACCATCTGAGAGGTGTAGCTGTTCTCATTGTCATACCAAGAAACAACCTGTACCAGAGAGTTTCCGTCCTCCATCTTGGAGACCATGGTCTGGGTAGCGTCGAAGATGGAACCATAGGTGCTGCCTACCACGTCGGAGGATACGATCTCGTCCTCATTGTATGCGAAGGACTCGGTAGCTGCCGCCTTCATGGCCGCATTGATGCCTTCCTTGGTGACCTCGCCCTTAACCACTGCCACAAGGATGGTGGTGGAACCGGTGGGGGTGGGAACGCGCTGTGCGGAACCGATGAGCTTGCCGTTCAGCTCGGGGATGACAAGGCCGATTGCCTTTGCAGCTCCGGTGGAGTTGGGAACGATGTTGCAGGCGCCTGCCCGGCTCCTTCTCAGATCGCCCTTCCTCTGAGGTCCGTCAAGGATCATCTGATCGCCGGTGTAAGCATGTACGGTGGTCATGATGCCGCTCTGGATGGCAGCAAAGTCGTTCAGGGCCTTCGCCATGGGAGCAAGGCAGTTGGTGGTGCAGGAAGCTGCGGAAATCACAGTGTCCTCAGCCTTCAGGGTATCATGGTTCACATTGTAGACGATGGTAGGAAGATCATTTCCTGCAGGTGCGGAAATAACGACCTTGCGGGCACCGGCGGTAATGTGTGCGGATGCCTTGTCCTTGGAAGTGTAGAAGCCGGTGCACTCCAGAACCACGTCAACCTTCAGCTCTCCCCAAGGAAGGTTCTTGGCGTCTGCCTCCTTGTAGATGGTGATGGTCTTGCCGTTCACGGTGATGCTGTCCTCGCCTGCACAGACGCTGTCAGCATACTTATACTTGCCCTGAGAAGAATCATACTTCAACAGATGTGCCAGCATCTTGGGGCTGGTCAGATCGTTGATTGCCACTACCTCGTACCCCTCGGCGTCGAACATCTGCCTGAAAGCCAGACGGCCGATACGGCCAAAACCATTGATTGCAACTCTTACTGCCATTTTAGATTCCTCCTAAAATTTTTTTATATGTTTCGACAGCCCCAGTCCTCCTTCCGAAGCCCGATCGGATCCCCCTTTCAAAGTCACCCCTTCAAAAGCCTGCCCGCTTATAGGACGTCCAAGGGTCTCGGGGCTTGTCTCCTCCCCGTTCTCCCTCCGAAATCCTGAGATTGTCAAAATTTTGTCAGCAACATCATTTTACCCAATTTCGCCGCATAATTCAAGATGTAAATGAAAAATAATTGCCAACTTTTAACAATTTATATATTTTTAACATCTGCGGGGCCCGATTTTCAGCTGCAGCCGTCTGGCGCTGCTAAGTTTCGGCTTGTCCGATAGTGGTACATTGCAAAGATCCGGCTTGTCTGGCAGCGCTGAGTCGCAAAGATTCAGCTCGTCTGATAGTACTGGGCCTGTGCGTTCCACAGCTCCAGATACTTCCCTCCCTTGTCCTTCAGCAGCTCCTCGTGGCTCCCGGTCTGCACCACCTGCCCCTCATGGAACACGGCGATTTTCTCACAGAAACGGCAGGAGGAGAGCCTATGGGAGATGTAGACGGCAGTCTTGTCGCCAACGATATGGTCAAAGCCCTTATAGATCTCATACTCGGAGATGGGATCCAGCGCCGCCGTGGGCTCGTCCAGCAGGACGAAGGGCGCATCCTTGCAGACGGCTCTGGCAATGGCGACCTTCTGCGCCTCACCGCCGGAGATCTCTACGCCATCCTCATAGTCCTTGTACAGATAGGTCTCCACTCCCTCCGGCATCCGCTCCAGACGCTCTCCCATGCCGGCCTCCCGGAGACATCTTTCCACCTTCTCCCTGTCAAAATGACAGTCCGCCGCCACATTCTCCCCAAGAGGCAGGGAGAACAGCTTGAAATCCTGAAACACCACGGAAAACAGCTTCAGATATTCCTCCTGACGGAACTTTTTGATGTTCACGCCGTTCAACAGGATCTCCCCCTCCTGCGGGTCATAGAGCCGGCACAGCAGCTTGATCATGGTGGTCTTGCCGGAGCCGTTCATGCCCACGATGGCCAGCCGCTCCCCCACCTTCAGCTTCATGGAAAAATTCTTCAGGGCATACTGCTCGCTGCCCGGATAGCGGAAAGAGACGTTCCGAAACTCGATCCGGTATTCCCCGTCCCTGCGCTTCTCCACGGGCAGGCTCCCGTTGTACATCTCGTTCTCCAGCTCCAGAAACTCCATGGTGCTCATGTGCTTGCGGATGTTCAGGAACATCTCCGGGACGATCTTGGTCAGGGCGTCCAGCTCCCCGAACAGATTCCGGATACAGCCTGCGAACCGCAGCACATTGCCCACGGTGACGGAGCCGGCCAGCGCCAGCAGTCCCACGATGATGTACGCCATGCCCTCCAGAAGCTGTCCCGACGCCACCTGACAGAATCCGCTTTTCCCCCTATATCCGCTGAGCTTATGGTAATTCGCCATATCCTCCGGCCGGTTGCCGTTGTCCAGCCCGTACCGTTTCATGAGGCCATGGGCCCTATAGATGCGCACGTCCTTCCCGTTCTGATAATTGAACCGGGCCCCGTTTGCGAAGGCCCAGCCCAGAAACGGCGCGTGCTCCCCCATCGTGTCCGTAAAATCGTTCAGCCTCTGATTGAACAATGCCATGTAACGGGAGCCGATCACCGTGGTCACCCCGCTGACGGCCACGGCGGCCAGAAGGGTCACCCATATCCCGGCCTGTCCGGACGTCAGGATCACACCCATCACCGGAAAGCCCACCGCCACGGCCCCTATAAGGTTCAGGAGGCTGCGCAGGATACTGTCCACGGATCTGAACACCGAAAAAAGGCCTGCGCTCCAGTTCAGATCCTCCTGAATCCTCCTCTTCAGGATTTCGCATTCCGGACTGTTGATCCGGGAGAAATCCATGTCCAGCATCTTCTCCTCAGTCAGGGCATGGTACTGGGTATACAGCGGGGCCTTCTTGGCCTCGGCCCGCAGCCGCAGCCAGCTGGTGGCATTTCCCAGAAGGAACATGGCGCCCACGAACAGTGCCGTCACCCTGAAGACCTCCGTGAATTCGCCTCCCCTGCCCAGCGCATCCAGTATATATGCCGAGAGCATCAGCGCCAGATAACTGTTTGTCACGCTGAGCAGATGCCCTGCCGCACACAGCGGCAGCCAATAGGGATCCAGCTTGTTCACTGTCTTTATTACCGTCTTCGTATTCCGCAGATGCTGCCTCAGGGGCAGCCTGCTGGTCAGATCCGATACCTCTTGCATATTGTACCTCCTCTAATTAAAGTCGCTGCGCGACGGCTCTGAAGTGCAAAGTCCTTTCGGCGCACTTGCCTTGAGAGACAAATTTCATTCGATAATGCTCTCATGAAATTTCCTCTCCTGCGCCTTCACGACTTTGCATTTAAAGTCGCTGCGCGACGGCTCTGAAGGGCAAAGTCCTTTCGGCGCACTTGCCTTGAGAGACAAATTTCATTCGATAATGCTCTCATGAAATTTCCTCTCCTGCGCCTTCACGACTTTGCATTTAAAGTCGCTGCGCGACGGCTCTGAAGGGCAAAGTCCTTTCGGCTACGCCACACTACTTCTCCTGATAATAGCTGCTCTGCACCCGGAACATCTCCGCATACAAGCCGTTCTTCTCCATCAGCTCCCTATGGCTGCCCATCTCCACGATCTCTCCCTTGTCCAGCAGCACGATCCGGTCCGAGAAGCCGGTGCTTGCCAGCCTATGGGAGATGAAGACGGAAGTCTTGCCGTGGCTGTACTCCTGATAGGCGTCGTACACCTGACTCTCGGCGATGGGATCCAGCGCTGCCGTGGGCTCGTCCAGCACCAGCACGGCGCCGTCCTGATAGAGCGCTCTGGCCAGCAGGAGCCTCTGGTTCTGGCCCCCGGACAGCTCTACGCCATTCTTCCTCAGATTGCCCATGTACTGATCCATGGAGATCCCCTTTTCCTGCAGCACCTCCCACATCTTTGCCTTTTCCAGAGCCTCCCGCAGCCTGTCCTGATCCACGCTCTCCGCCTCCTGCAGGGTGATGCTCTCGTCCACTCTCACGGGAGGGAAGAACATCTCCTGAAACACCACGGAAAACAGGGAATATCTCTCCGCCTTGGGGAATTCCTTCGCATTGATCCCGTTTAAGTAGATCCCGCCCTCCTCCGGCTCATAGAAGCCGCAGAGAAGCTTCACAAGAGTGGTCTTTCCTGCGCCGTTGGCTCCCACTAGGGCCAGCTTCTCCCCTGCCTTGATCTGCAGGTTCAGATGGGAGAAGACCTTCGTCCGGGTGTCCCCTGAAACATAGGAAAAGCTCACGTCCCGGAATTCTATGGCGATAGGCTGCACCAGCTCGTCGATATGTCTGCTGCCGGTAGAAATGTCTTCATCCGGCATCTCCATATAGTTGCGTACACACTCCGTATCCTCCGAGGCCTGCTGCAGTCCGGCCAGGTCCTGAGCCATTTGCCGGACAAAGCCGGAAAAGCCCGTGATGGCACTGAAATACAGCACGAAATCGCTGACCGTCATATCCCCGGCAGAGGCCATGTAGATCAGGTAGGCATATGCCCCCAGATCCCTGACCATGTTCAGGACTCTTCCCAGAAATCCGTTCTTCCATATCCAGACCGCCCTGCGCCGCTCCAGCCGCTCCCTTGCGTCCGACACGCCCTTCATGCGCTCCCGGAGCCAGCCCCGCATTCCGAAAATCCGTATGTCCTTGGCTGCCGCTGCGTTTCCCATGGCTGATTTCATATAATGAAAATGCTTCTCCGTGACGGCCTCCTCCTGCCTGAGACTGTTCTGGAACCGATTTTCCCGCATATCCAGAAGATAGCCCAGCACGGCCAGCCCCAGAAGGATGAGCACCATCCACAGGTTCAGGATGCCCAGCACGGTGGAATACAGCAGGAAGGTCAGGACGGTGCCTGCCAGCTCTCTTATGATCACGGTAAACTGGGAGCTGGCAGACCAGTCCCCCCTGTTCTGGACCTCCACCGCCTTGCGGTAATCGTCTCTGCCCTCCTCGCTCTCCGTATAGGCATAGCCTATGCGGAGACTCTTCAGAAAGGTCTTGAACACCACGTTCTGCCTCTCCTTGTTCAGCGTCATGCCGTTGGCGGTCGCCATGCCCTGAGAGATTCCCTTGGCCGCCAGAAACACCAGCGTGTAGCCTGCCAGCACCAGCGCCAGACGCTCCGGCGGCGCCTTCCTCTCTATCATCGCCAGCGTCACCTTGGGGAAATAGAGGGCCAGCATCTGAAAGCAGGGATTCAGCAATATGTCCGCTATGGAAATCCAGAAAATCCTCGGCTCGTTCTTCAGGTAATACCTCACCCAGAACCACAAATTTGAAGCGACGGAATGTTTTTTCCGATTCATTGCTCCTTCTCCTTTCCGGCAGAAACGTCCTCTCAGGCTCTTGGCTCTGCAGGATTTCCCCCCACCTTGTAACGCCTTGCCCCCTAAAGCATGGCGTTACAAAGTCCTGCTGCGCAAAGCCCTTTCCCATATGAGCTTCTGCCTCTGCCTTAACATAGCTTTATCTTAGCAGAAATTCCTCCCTGCATGAGCGCTGTGACATGAACGGTTTTCTGGGGACATGAACGGCTGTCGGGGACACGGACGGTTCTCGGAGATGTGGACGGTTCTCGAAGATGCGGACGGTTCTCGGAGATGCGGACGGTTCTCGGGGACGCAGATGTTTCTCGAAGATGCAGACGGTTCTCGGAGATGCAGACGGTTCTCGGGGACGCAGATGTTTCTCGGAGATATGGACGGTTCTCAGGGACACGGACGGTTCCCAGAAGACACCAAGGGGCGGGTGTCATGACTGCCATGACCCCGCCCGGCCCCTTTTGTGAATCCTGCTTCTGCGCCGCCCCTCCGGCGACGCTGTTGCCCCTGTTTCTCATGGTGCCGCCTTTTCGCCTGCATCCGCTGTCTCACAGCGGCAGCAGCACCTCTGTGACGAACACGCCCTCCTCGTTCTGTCTGTCCAGGAACCCATGGTATTTTTCCACGACCTTGTCCATGCGAACCAGACCATAGCCGTGATCCCGGCTGTCCTTGCTGGTCAGATACAGCCTTCCGGCCCTTCTGGGCCTGCCCTCCGCAGAATTCATCACATAGATGTACAGCTGGCCCTTCAGCACGTCTATGTACACCCGCAGGATCCGGTCCTTCTCCTCCGCCACCTTCAGGCAGGCCTCCATGGCATTGTCCATCAGGTTCCCGATAAGGATGCCCAGGTCCACCTCCGACAGGGACAGGCTGCCGGGAACCATGGCCTTGGCCTCCACCTGGATCCCCTTTGCCCGGGCAAGGGAAAGCTTGCTGTTCAGCAGTGCGTCCATGGCCAGATTGCCCGTCCTCACGATATTGTCAACGGACGCCAGATCCGTGTCCAGATCATTCAGATACTGCTCCAGCTTGTCGTATTCCCCCAGCACAAGATGGGCCTTCATGGTCTGGATATGGGTCTTTAAGTCATGCCGCCAGCCTCTGGTCTGACGGTACATGTTTTCCACTTCCTCGCTCTGCTTCTGGGCCAGATCATTCTGATACCGAAGGATCCGCCTGTCCACCGATGTCCGGACCACATGGGAGATAAAAAAGACGAACAGCCCCAGTACCGCCGCTGCCGCCAGTATCACTAAAGTCACAACAGCAATCAATTCCCTCAATTCCTCCTGAAATAAGCGATAAACCTCTGGTTCACCTGACTGTAGAGCCTCCTGCTGACGGGAATGCGGGTTCCGTCGTCAAACTCCATGTTCTCCCTGCCGATGTGGCGGATGTTGCCGATGCGGCACAGATAGGAACGGTGGCATTTCATGAATTCCTCCGGGTTCAGAAGGCTCTCCAGCTCCGAGAGGCTCTCATGCACCTCCAGCTCCCCCGGCACACGCACCCTGCCGATGCAGCAGCCCCTGCCTCTGGCCTCCACGTAATTGATGCACTCCTCGCTGACCTTCAGGATCTCCTCGCCCGCATGGAGCGTCACGAAGCGCTCCTGCCGCCTGCGCTCCAGCGCCTTTTCCATGCAGCGGGCGATTTTCTCCCTGCTCAGGGGCTTGATCAGGTAATGCAGCGCCTCCACCTCGTAGCCCTCCTCCAGATAGTCGCTGACCGCAGTGGCGAACACGATCACCATATGCCGGTCCCTCTCCCTGACCTTCCTCGCCAGCTCCATGCCGTTCATGCCGGGCATGGAAATGTCCAGAAAAAGCACGTCGAAATCCCGCTCCTCCTCGTACCGGAACCAGAAGCTCTCCCCGGAGCCGAAGGTCTCCACCGTGACGGCCCTCTCCTGCCCCCTGCGCCATTCCTCCAGATAATGAACCAGCAGATCCCTATGAGGCTTTACGTCCTCGATCACTGCGATCTTCATGCCCTGCGCATCCTTTCGTACAGTCAATGCCTGCAAAAAATCAGAAATTATTCCAGTCGTCCTCGTCCTCCAGCACCCTGTTCAGCTCGTCTCTGGTATCCACGATCTCATCGTGGTCCCCGCTCCGCAGCGCAGCCTCGAAGGCCGTTATGTAACGGTCCAGCTTCTTTCTCTTGTCCCCCAGGGCCTCCTCGTACATCCGCTCCGCACGGGTCAGCACCAGCCGGTTCTCCTCGTAGTCCCGGGGCTGGATCTTCAGATAGGCCAGCTCCTCCATGCGCCGTCTGACCTCCTCCTCGGTCATCTGGTTGTCCTGCCCCTTGATGATCAGCTTCTGCTTCTCACCGGTGGAAACCACCGTGACCTCCACCTCCAGAAGGGAATTGATGTCGTAGGTATAGGTCACGTCCACGGACTCCTGCCCCTTGGGTCCCTTGGGGATCTCGATCTCCAGCTCCCCGAGGAACAGGTTGTTTTTTGCGAAGCGGCTCTCCCCCTGCAGCACCCTCACCCGTACCTTGGACTGGTTGTCCCT
The DNA here is from genome assembly GCA_947565325.1 of uncultured bacterium. Lineage (GTDB taxonomy): Bacteria > Bacillota > Clostridia > Lachnospirales > Lachnospiraceae > Acetatifactor. The sequence goes on along the minus strand of CANOFQ010000120.1, from coordinate 1,260 downwards.
TGCGGTGTAGAGCCGTTCCGTATGGCTGGCCGGGATGACGGTGTTTCGCTCGATGATGGGACAGAACCTCCCGTCCTCGTACTTGCCCTCGTCGTACTCCACCACCACCTCCGTGCCCAGCGTGAAGGAACAGACATCCGTCAGGATGACCTCCTTCACCTCCTCCCGGCGCTCCTTCATGGCTGCCTGCACCGCAGCCCCCAGCGCCACGGTCTCGTCGGGGTTTATCTTTGTATCCGGGAACTTCCGAAACAGCCGTATCAGGAAATCTCTCACGATGGACAGTCTGGTGGCCCCGCCGATGAGCAGGATCTCGTCAATGTCCGAAAGCTTCAGCCCTGCGTCGGAAAGGCTCTTCTTCACGGGCTCCCGGATCTTCATGAGAAGCTCCTCGCAGGCCTCCTCATACTCTCTATATGTAATCTGCTGCTCCAGCGTCGCTTCCTTGTACAGAAAGCCGAATGTGACCTTGTCCGTCTCGCTGACGGCGCATTTGGCCTTCTCCGCCTCCCTGTAAAGACGCACCTGCTCCTTCTCCGACAGATTCTGCAGGGACAGCTTTGCCTTCTGCAGGAAGAGTCTGGCCATCACCTCGGTGAAGTCCTCCCCTCCCAGATAATTGTCCCCGGCCACGGCCCGAACCTCCAGAATATTGTGGTACAGCTCCAGAATGGACACGTCGAAGGTGCCTCCCCCAAGGTCGAACACAAGAAACCTTGTGTCTTTGGTCTTGTCATATAATCCGTAGGCAACTGCGGCGGCAGTGGGCTCGGAGATCATGCGCTCCACCTTCAGCCCTGCCAGTTCCCCGGCCCGCTTGGTTGCCTTGCGCCGTTTGTCGTCAAAATAGGCAGGGACGCTGATCACTGCCTCCGTGACCTCCTCTCCCAGAAAGCACTCCGCATCCTCCTTCAGGGAACGCAGCACAAAGCTGGACAGCTCCTCCGGCTTAAAATGCCTGCCGCTTAATATGTAGTCCCGCTCCGTGCCCATGCTCCGTTTAAAGGTCTCTGCCACCGTATCGGGATATAGGCTCATCCTTTCCCTTGCGGTCTCTCCCACATAGACATTGCCCTCACTGTCCACGCTGACAACGGACGGGGTCAAGTTCTTCCCCAGCCTGTTGGGGATGATCTTCGGTCCCTCCTGCGTGAAATATGCGATCAAACTATTGGTGGTGCCCAAATCGATTCCTACTATCATATTGCTCCCATCCGCCTATCATTACAGCCTTATCAGACATCAGCATAAGCAGGTTTC
>CANOFQ010000119.1 GCA_947565325.1 uncultured bacterium | reverse complement strand
GCTCTTGATGTTCTTCAGCTTGGTCCTGACGAAGGCTGCTCCCTTTCCCGGTTTTACGTGCTGGAATTCAATGATCTGGTACACACTGTTTTCGTACTCAATCGTAATACCATTTCTGAAATCGCCTGCAGAAATCATATTATATTCCTCCTAATTTTGTTCACAATATAATTCCCATATAGTTTAATATAAAAACGTGATAAATTCAACCGTTTTTTTCATTTTTTTCAAAACTGTGCTATTCAGGTGCTATTCACTGTGTTTTTTCAAGACAAAGTCCACTGCCTGCAGGTATCCCTCCAGCCCTTGTCCATAGATCTGGTGATCGCACACGGGAGCCGTCACCGAGACCTTCCGGAACTCTTCCCGTTTGGTGATGTCCGAGATGTGGATCTCCACCTTGGGCACTTTGATGCTGGCCAGCGCATCCCGAATGGCGTAGCTGTAGTGGGTGAACGCTCCGGGATTGATCACGATGCCTTCCGTCCCGTCGAAATAGGCTTCCTGAATCCGGTCTATGATGGCTCCCTCATGGTTGCTCTGGAAAACCGTGATCCTGCTCCCCGTCTCCTGCGCCTTCCTCTCGATCATGTCCAGCAGGTACTGATAATCCTGATTACCGTAGACGCTCCTCTCCCTTATACCGAGAAAATTGATGTTGGGACCGTTGATGACCAAAAGTCTCATGTTCCTTCTCCCATCCTCCCCTCCGAAGCCGCTCTGGCCGTTCCTGCCCGCACCTTCCTCCGTGCCCTCCCGTTTGGCGCCGTATTCCCTGATGCCGTCTCTGTTTTCCCCGGGGCTGCTCGTTCGAGCACCGTTCCCCTGCCCCTGGTTCCCTTGGACACTGTCTCCCAGGCCGTTTCCCTGCATCCCCTTTTCTTGGATACGGTCCAGTTCCTCGATTCTGTCCACGATCTCCCTCAGAGACAGATTGTCCACATCCAGAATGAAATGAGCGGCTGTCTCGTATGCCTCCCGCCTGCTCTCTGACAGCTCCCGAATACGCTCCAGCGGCCGGCTGCACTGCAGCAGGGGTCTTGCGGTATCCCCTTTCAGGCGCTCGTACACCGTCTCCGGACGTACCCGCAGATACACTACTGTTCCCAGCCTGCGCAGCAGCTCCCGGTTGCAGGGCCGCACAGGGGTTCCGCCGCCCACGGAATAGATCCGGGACCAGTCTGTCTCCGCCAGCTCCCCCAGCAGCTCTGTCTCCAGACTGCGGAAATACGCCTCCCCTTCCGCCGCAAAAATATCGCTGATGGTCCTGCCTTCCCGGCGCTCTATCAGCTTGTCCGTGTCTTCCACCGGCCTGCGCAGCCTATAGGACAGCCTCAGTCCCACGGAAGTCTTTCCGCTGCCCATGAAGCCGATCAATACAATGTTGTTCTTTTTCTCTTCCATCCCTCGTTCCTCTCACCAGAGCCGGCCCTGCTGCCCTCTGTTCCTCCTCTGGGAAAGCCTGATCAAAGGCTCACGAGATACCCATGGCCCTCTTCATCTCCCCATACGCCTTCCGGGCCAGCTCCGCCTGCACCTGCCGCCCCGTCCACAGCTCATAGGCGATGATTCCCTGATAGAGCAGCATCTTCAGGCCGCTAAAGGCCCTGCCGCCACCCTTCTCCACCAGAGACATGAATCTTGTCCGGGCGGGGTTGAAGATCAGGTCATAGCCCGTATGCACTTTCCGATAGAACGCCTCGTCCTTTATCAGCGTCTCCTCCGTTTTGGGAAACATTCCCACATTCGTGGTCTGTATGGCAAGAAAGCGCTCCTCTGAAGGAAGCCTGGAATATTCCTCCAGCGCCATGGCCATGGCAATCTTCCTTCCCGCAGCACGGTTGACCTCTTCCGCCAGACTCTCTGCCTTCATATACGTGCGGTTCAGCAGGACGATCTTCCCGGCGCCTTTCCGGGCTGCCAGCATGGCCACCGCTCTGGCAGCTCCTCCGGCCCCCAGAATCAGCACCATCTCCCCTTCTATGTTCACCCCGTCCTCGCACATGGCCCGGTACAGCCCCGGCATATCCGTATTGTATCCCACAAAGCCTCTCTCTCCCCGAACCAGCGTGTTCACCGCCCCGATCTGTCCTGCAAGAGGATCTGTCCCCTCCAGAAAGGGCAGCACGGCGCTCTTGTAGGGAACTGTCACGTTCACCCCCAGCAGATTCAGGGCGAAGGCTCCCTTCACCGCCTCTTCCAGCTGTCCGAAGGGCACATGAAAGGGAACATATACCAAGTTCACCCCCTGCTCCGAAGCCAGCGTGTTGTGTATGGCCGGGGACATGGTATGCTCCACCGGATTACCGATTAGCCCACAGACGCAGGTGCAGCCATTGATCTCCATCCTTATTCCATTCCTTTCTTTTCCGTATCCTCTCTCACAATGACAGTACCTGCGTCCTTCTCCCTATGATAAAAGAACAGTACGATCCTCTCCAGCCGGCGCTTCAGTACGATCTGAATCTCCTCTTTGGGGTGAATGGGCTTCACCAGATAGGTGACGATCCCGATCCGCCTGGCTCCCCATATATCCGTGAACAGCTGGTCCCCCACGAAAAGCGTCGTCTGCGGACACGTACCCATAAGCTCCATGGCCTTCTCGTATCCGGCCCGGCCCGGCTTCCCCGCCTTGAAGATATACCGGGAGCCCACCCCGTCACTGAAGCTCTTCACTCTGGGCTCCTTGTTGTTGGACAGAAGCACCGTGGAGAATCCCAGCCTGTCCAGCCTTGCGAACAGCCCCTTCGCCCTTTCGTCCGCCGGAGCGCCGTGAGGCACCAGCGTATTGTCTATGTCAAAGATAACGCCCCTGTAGCCCTTGTGGTACAGCCCCTCATAGTCGATGCCGTAAGCGCTCTCCGCCTCATTGTCAGGATAAAAGATTTCCAGCATAGCTCCCCTTCCTCCGCCATGACGTGATACTGAACACCGCCCTTTTCAGCCTCTGTCATTTTTACAGATATCATCTTAACACAAAGGGAAACTCTGTTCAATAACCGTTTTGTTTCACGAAGAGTAAATTTCCGGCCTGCAGGGCAGAGGAGCCGGGCTTACGCCTTATGCCGTTTCTTATAGTCATTCTCGATCTCTTTCTTCCAGTCTGACGCAAGCGCCTGCGGCGCTGCGGCATAGGCCCGAACCTGGCTCACGGCTCTGCTCAGCACCTCATAGTTCAGCTGGGTTCCGGCACTGTCGCACTCATAGTTCACCGCATGGTCCGCCTGAATTCCGAACCTTCCCGCCACCTCTATGGCATCTATGTTAGCTCCCAAGAACAAGAATTCCCAGCCGTATTTCTCCTTCTGGCGTTCCACCAGCTTTTTCACCTTGTCATAGCTGTAGCGCCTGCTGGAATTCTCCATGCCGTCGGTAGTGATGACAAAGAGGGTCTTTTCCGGCCTATCCTCTTCCCGGGCATATTTGTGCACGGTTCCGATATGATGGATGGCGCCGCCCACCGCATCCAGGAGCGCAGTGCAGCCTCTCACGAAATACTCCTTCTCCGTGATATGGCCCGTCCTCTCCAGCGGCAGCCTGTCGTGCAGCACCTCTGACCTGTCATCAAAAAGCACGGTCGAAACCACTGCCTCCCCATTCTCCTTTTTCTGCTTATCCAGCATGGAATTGTATCCGCCGATGGTATCTGTCTCCAGCCCTGCCATAGAGCCGCTCCTGTCCAGAATGAACACGATCTCTGTAAGCCCTTTTCTCATATCCGCTCCCTTCCGCCCGTCTCATCCGGGCATCCCGTCCGGACGTTTAAGAATGCTTCCTCCCGTCCCGGGTTTTCCTTTGATGAGATTATTCTACAATAGAAAAAGGCGGAAAAGGTCACCCGGCAGGCGACATATTTCCCAGGGAAGCCCTCACGGCTCCCCCAGCAGGGGCTCCCCATGTTCGAACAGGGCCAGATTGATGGTGTAAATATCGTAGACCTCCCGGTCTATAAAATATTCTATGATCAGATCGAATCTGCTGCTGGGAGACAGGGCCAGCTCCGCTCTGGCCAGCAGATCCTTTGTCTCGTCCAGATTCAGACAAAGGGCCACGGCCAATGCGATGGCCGTCATTTTCTTAGGGCGGTAATGAACATTGCAGCGGATCTTGGAAAACAGCTTTCTGTCGAGATTCGCCCTCTTATACACCTCAACATCCGTCATGCCCCGCTCGTCAATGAGCCGCAGCAGACGCTGCTGGAAGGTCTCTCCCAGCTGCGCCACCACATCCTCCAGACTGCGGTCAGTCTTTCTGTCCTGCCCCCTGCCCCGGAGAAAAGCGGGAAGTCTGCCGGAGCGCACTTCCTTTTCAGAAGATGCAGTATATGCCATAGGGGCAGGAAACATATCTCTTGCAGACCGTCTGGCAGCCCGGGGCGGCGCAGCTTCCATGTCTCTGCGCTTTGCCGCTGCGGGCTCTGGCTGTTTCTGCGGCGCTGCTGCAGGCCCCCGGAGACTCTGCTGAGCCGCCATCGGCTCTGAAAGGTTCGGCAGCGCTCCTGCAGGCCCCCGGAGACTCTGCCCCGTTGCCGTCTGCTCTGGTAGGCTCTGCGGCACAGCCGGCCCAGGCACCGCTCCCGCCGCACCGCCGGAAGTGTCCGATCCAAGATCCAAGCTGCCTGCGCCCGGCTGCACATCCGAGGAGAGACGCCGTCCTCTTAGAACCGGCCGGGAAAAGCCTGCCTGAGGCTCAACATCTCCATACTCCTCCGCCAGCTTGTCCTCCACATAATGCTCGTCAATATAGGCATCCACCCCGGCGAACAAGCTTCCTGAGAGCGCAAAGGACTCCCCGTCGAAAACCACGAGATAGACCGTCATCTCCGCCTCCGCAAGGAATTTCCCCACCACCGATACTGCTATCTCCAAGGCCTCCTGCTTTGGATAGCCGTAAGCCCCCGTGGAGATCAGCGGGAACGCAATGCTCCTGCAGCCATGCTTCAGGGCAAGCTTAAGGCTCTTCTCGTAGCAGCTTCTCACCTTGGCCGCCTCTCCGCATCCGCCACCCTGCCAGACCGGCCCCGCAGTATGTATGATGTATTTGGCGTCAAGAGAAAAGGCGGATGTGATCTCCGCCTCTCCTTCCTCTATCCTGCCGATCTTTTTCCTCTGGGCCAGCAGCCGTCCGGCTCCGGCCCGCTCGTAGATGGCGCTGTCCGTCCCCCGCCCATAGCCCGGCTCCGGGGAGGCGGTGTTGACGATAGCATCCACCTTCATTTTCGTGATGTCATTCCTGACGATTTTAAACGGCATTGCTCCCTCTTTCTCACCTGCCTGTGCAAAGTCATGCGCTGCTGTGCCCTATTCTGCGTCTCTTTGTCCTGCTCTGTACGACTTACGCACAACGGCTTTTCCCTAACTTCCCTGCACCGCCACTTTGCATTGCGCTGCCTCTCTGCATCGCACTGCCTTAGGCCGCTCTTCCCTGCCTCTCTGCATTGCGCTGCCTTAGGCCGCTCTTCCCTGCCTCATCTGAAATAAGCCACGCCTGACCGGAACAGCCCCATGTCCTGATTGCCGTAGATGTTCAGCGCCACGCCCTCGCCCCGTCTCTCCGCATGGGCCATCTTGCCGAAGCACCGTCCGTCCGGGGAGGTGATTCCCTCGATGGCCATGTAGGAGCCGTTTACATTGTACTCCTCGTCCATGGACACATTGCCCTCCTGATCGGAATACCGGGTGGCCACCTGCCCGTTCGCGAACAGTCTGTCCAGCCACTCCTGCGGCGCCACGAAGCGCCCCTCTCCGTGGGAGGCGGGCACACAGTAGACTTCTCCCAGAACAGCCTCCTGCAGCCAAGGAGACTTGTTGGAGACCACCTTGGTATACACCATCTTGGAGATATGCCTGCCTATGGTGTTGAAGGTCAGCGTGGGCGAGTCCTCCTTCTGCCCCAGGATCTCCCCATAGGGCACCAGCCCCAGCTTCACCAGCGCCTGAAAGCCGTTGCAGATTCCCAGCGCCAGCCCGTCCCTCTTGTTCAGCAGATCCATGACCGCCTCCTGCAGCTTGGCGTTCCGGAAGGCCGTTGCAAAGAATTTCGCACTGCCGTCCGGCTCGTCTCCGGCCGAAAATCCGCCGGGGAACATAATGATCTGGGCCTGCGCTATGGCCTTTTCAAATTCCTCCACGGAATCCCGGATATCTGACGGGGTCAGATTACGGAACACCTTCGTCACCACATCTGCGCCGGCCTCCGAGAAGGCCTTCGCACTGTCATACTCACAGTTTGTTCCGGGGAATACCGGAATGAACACCGTGGGTCTGGCCACCTTGTTCTTACAGACATATACTTTGTCCGCCTGATAGCAGTCCCCTGCCAGAGCCGTCTTTTCCTTTCCTGCCTTCGTGGGATAGACTCTCTCCAGTCTGGAGGTCCACGCCTCCAGCGCCTCGCTCAGAGGCAGGGACATACCGCCGCAGGCAATGACGGGATCCTCTGTCACCGTGCCGATCAGAGTGAAGCCTACGCCCGCCTCCTCTATCAGGGCCAGCGCCTCCCCCCGCACCTCGGCCAGAATGTCGCCCAGCCCGTTCTCGAACAGACTCTCCGGCGCCACCTCTGCCCCGATGGCCGCACCCAGCCTGTTGCCGAAGGCCATCTTGGCCAAGGCCGCAGCCACGCCCTTGGCATCCAGCGCATAGGCAGACGCCACCAGCCCCTTTCTCATCAGAGAGGTCACGAAGCCGTACAGCTTCGCCGCCTCGTCATAGACGGGGATATCGAACTCATCCTTCTCGATCTCAAAACGAATCAGCTTGTTGCCTGCCTTCTTCAGCTCCGGCGTCACGATGTCCCCCTGCCTTGCCATATCCACAGCAAAGGAAACCAGCGTAGGCGGCACATCGATATCATTGAAGGTGCCGGACATGCTGTCCTTGCCGCCTATGGAGGGCAGGCCGAAGCCCACCTGTGCGTCATAGGCGCCCAGAAGCGCCGAGAAAGGCTGGCTCCAACGTGACGGATCAGATGTCATCCTGCGGAAGTACTCCTGAAACGTAAAACGGATTCCTGCCGCATCGCCGCCGGAGGCAACGATCTTCGCCATGGATTCCACCACCGCATAGACCGCCCCATGGTAAGGGCTCCATGAGGACAGATAGGGGTCGAAGCCGTAGCCCATCATGGTCACTGCGTCGGTGCGCCCCTCCAGCACGGGAAGCTTGGCCACCATGGTCTGCGTCTCCGTCAGCTGATGCTTTCCGCCGTAGGGCATCAGTACGCTGCCTGCGCCGATGGAGGCATCGAACATCTCCACCAGCCCCTTCTGGGAGCACACGTTCAAATCGTTCAAAAGCGTCAGCCACGCCTTCTTTATATCCTTCTCCTCCAATGCGGCTGCCACAGCGGGAACCGCAGGCTTCTCAAAATAATTCTCCCTCTCGTCGGGAATCTCCACCCTCACGGAAGCCTCCTGATGGGCGCCGTTGGTATCCAGAAAGGCTCTCTTCAGATCCACGATCTTTTTTCCCCGCCATGTGAGAACCAGTCTGGGCTCCTCTGTCACCACGGCCACTTCCACCGCCTCCAGATTCTCCTCCCCGGCATATCCCAAGAAGCGTTCCACGTCCTGAGGGGCAACCACCACCGCCATCCGCTCCTGCGACTCGGAGATGGCAAGCTCCGTGCCGTCCAGACCTGCATATTTCTTAGGCACCTTGTCCAGATCCACCGTCAGGCCGTCCGCCAGCTCGCCGATGGCCACGGACACGCCGCCGGCCCCGAAATCATTGCACTTCTTGATCAGACTGCTCACCTCCCTGCGGCGGAACAGCCTCTGAATCTTCCTCTCCGTGGGAGCGTTGCCCTTCTGCACCTCTGCGCCGCAGGTCTCGATGGACTGCTCCGTGTGCACCTTGGAGGAACCCGTAGCGCCGCCGCAGCCGTCACGCCCCGTGCGCCCTCCCAGCAGGATAATGATATCTCCCGGATCCGAAGTCCCTCTGACCACGTTCCTTCTGGGAGCGGCCCCCATGACTGCACCGATCTCCATCCGCTTGGCCACATAGCCCGGATGATAGATCTCCTTCACGAAGCCCGTGGCCAGCCCGATCTGGTTCCCGTAGGAGGAATATCCTGACGCCGCCCCCTTCACCAGTCTCTTCTGGGGCAGCTTGCCCTTCAGCGTGTCCGCCACGGGAACAGTGGGATCCGCAGCCCCCGTGACCCGCATGGCCTGATACACATAGCCCCTGCCGGAAAGGGGATCCCGGATGGCGCCGCCCAGACAGGTGGCCGCCCCGCCGAAGGGCTCGATCTCCGTGGGATGGTTGTGGGTCTCGTTCTTGAAGAACACCAGCCACTCCTCCGTCTCCCTGCGCCCGTCATAGTCCATCTCCACCGGCACCACCACGGAGCAGGCATTGATCTCCTCGGATTCCTCCATATCCTGCAGCTTTCCCTCTTTTTTCAGCTTTCTCATTGCCATCAGCGCCAGATCCATCAGACAGATATATTTGTCCTCCCGCCCGGCAAAGATTTCCTCTCTGGTATCCAGATAGCTGCGGTAGGCCGTCTCAATGGGGGTGCGATAGTACCCCTCCCCGAATTCCACATCCTTAAGCTCCGTGGAAAAGGTAGTATGGCGGCAGTGGTCCGACCAGTAGGTATCCAGCACCCGGATCTCCGTGATGGATGGCTCCCTCTTCTCGTCCTCCCTGAAGTAATTCTGGATATGCAGAAAATCCTTGAAGGTCATGGCCAGAGAAAGAGAATCATAAAGCTTCTTAAGCTCTTCCTCCCCCATCTCTATGAAGTCCTGCATCAGGGCCACGTCCGCAGGCTCCTGAAACAAGGTCGCCAGCGTCTTTGGCTTCTCGCCGCCCGTCTCTCTGGAATCCACGGGATTGATGCAGTAGCCCTTGATCCGGGCGAATTCCTCCTCCGTGATGTTCCCCAGAATCATGTAAGTAACCGCAGTGCGGATGATCGGTTCCTCATCCTCCTTCAGGAACTGCACGCACTGCAGCGCCGAATCCGCCCTCTGGTCGAACTGGCCGGGCAGAAATTCCACGGAGAACACTCTGGCCCCCTCCGGGATCTGTATGGTCTCATGGTACAGCCGGTCTACGGGCGGCTCGGAAAAGACCGTCCTGCAGGCCTGCTCAAAAACCTCCTGCGAGATATTCTCCACATCATAACGAATGAATACCCTGACCCCCTCCGTCCTGATGCCGAGGAAATTCCCTATCTCCTCGTGCAGCTCTCTGGCCTTTACGGCAAAGGGCTCCTTCTTCTCCACATAAATGCGCCTAACTTCTCCCATGTCGTTCCTCCTATTCCAGTTCCCTTTTATTCCAGTTCCGTCTCTACACTACAAGCGCCCTTTTCTGGGAAGCATTTCTGGCCGCAAGTACATGCGTCCATAAATCCTTCCATGTGTCTGCAAGACACATTGTGCTTTCCGTTCCGAGACTGTTTTCCAGTTCCCTTTTATTCCAGCCGGCTTTCCCCGCCGTCGTCCCGGTCCATTTCCATCATCCCGCCGCC
>CANOFQ010000118.1 GCA_947565325.1 uncultured bacterium | reverse complement strand
TTACCAGTACGGAAAGGCCGGAAAGACCCCTGTCAATGAACTGGGAAAGGAGACCTTCACAGAAGAGGATATGCCCGCCCTGGAAGATATTGAATAGAACCTGATGCAGAGAGAGGATACTTTCTTTCACGCACAAAAAGCCGGAATCCGGGAGACCGTTTTCCGGCTTTTTCTATTAGATTTCTGTACAGTCTTATCCCAGCGTCTCGGCGGTCTTGTAGGCCACGCTGTAGGTGCCGGGCTCCAGAATGCAGAGCCCCTCTTCCACCTTGGAAAACATGGGGTTTCCCTTGTCCTCATAGACCTCCTCTCCCGCAAGAGGAAGCCGCAGAGCGGCGCTGCAGCCGAAGGGCACCGTCACGGACAGCTCCACATGCTCGGGATCCGTCAGCTTCCATGCGCTGCGGTAGATTCCCGCAGGAGAATCGTATTCCGCCTCCAGTTCCCTCAGACTCCAATTCGGCAGGGGCATGAATGCCACCTTCCTGAATCCGGGAGCGTCGTCTACGGAATTGATGCCTGCGGCGTGCCGGAACATCCATTCCACCACGGCCCCGTAAGAATAGTGGTTCATGCTGTTCATGCTGATGCCGGAGATGGTGCCGTCCTCCAGCAGACTGTTCCAGCGCTCCCACACGGTGGTTGCCCCCAGCTTCACCTCGTAGAGCCAGCCCGGATATTCCTCGTTCAGCAGCAGCTCGTAAGCCAGCCTGTCATATCCGTTGTCGGTAAGCACATTGCAGAGAAGGGGCGTACCCACGAAGCCCGTCCTCAGCTTGTGGCCGCTGTCCTCGAAAAGCTTCTCCAGATGCTTTCTTGTCAGCTCCTCGTTGTCGGATAAATGGTATTTCATTGTCAGGATCATGGCCGTCTGGGTCTTGATGCAGCAGCGCCCGGTGGCGCTGTAATACTCATGCCTCACCAGGTCGAACTGCTCCCTGGACAGCCCTGCGTATTTCTCCTGCTCCTCCTTCCTGCCCAGCACCTTCGCCGCCTTGGACACAAGCCCTGCACTGACCGCATAATACACATTGGCGATAAATTCTTCATCGGTAGCCCCGAAGCATTCCTCCGCTCCTCCCTTGGGATTGTCCAGCGCCAGCCAGTCCCCGTAATGGAACTTGTGTCTCCAGCCATGGTTTTCCCCGTCCACGATTCCGATATAGTCAACCCAGGACTTCATGCTTTCAAACTGATCCTCCAGGATGGACTTGTCCCCATAAAAAAGATAGAGATTCCACGGAATGATGCAGGAGGCGTCACCCCAGACGCAGGCGCAGGATTCAAGGCCGAAGGAGGGCACCACGTCCGGCACTCTGCCCTCTCTTACCTTCTGCTCCTTGGCCATGTCGTACAAGTACTTGGCGTAAAAGGCATAGGTGTCCTTCAGATAGGTGGCGGTGGCGGAGAACACCTGCGCATCCCCGGTCCAGCCCATGCGCTCGTCCCTCTGGGGACAGTCCGTGGGCACATCCACGAAATTACCCTGAAGTCCCCATTTTACATTCTCCAGAAAACGGTTCACCAGCTCATGTCCCGTGCGCAGTTTTCCCTTTGCCTCGATATCGCTGTAGTAGGCCCATCCCACGAAATCCTCCGCCTTCAGCTCCGGCACCCCCTCCACCTTCACATAGCGGTAGCCGTAAAAGGTAAAATGCGGCACGATGGTCTGCTCCCCGCCCGGAGTGGTGTAATAATATTCCGACCTGGCGCTGCGCAGGTTCGCATTGTAGAAATTCCCCTGCTGAAGGATTTCTCCGGTCTGGATATGGATCCTAGTTCCCGCAGGCTCATTGATCCTCAGGGCAAATATCCCCGTAAATTCCTGCCCCATGTCAAAGACCTGCTCCCCCGCAGGGGTATGGATCAGCTCCGCCGGGCGGAAAGTCTCATGCACCGTCACCGGCAGGCTCATACGATCCGTCAGCTCCCCCTCCGGAGGCTGGCAGCCCAGCGCCTGCGTCTCCGGCAGGGCCTCCAGCGTGTCATCCACCCACTCCCCGTCGTACAGATTGGAGAAGGTGATGTTGCTGCGGCGCACCTTCCAGTCCTCCCCGGTGCCGATGACCTCCTCCCTTCCGTCCTCATAGATCAGACGGAGCTCCGCCATCAGCTTCCACTCATCCCCGTAAAAGCCCGTGTCTCCCGTGGCAGTAAAGCCGAAGCGTCCCTTATACCACCCGTTGCCCAGCAGAATGCTCAGGGTTCCCTTTCTCTGCAGACAAGAAGTCACGTCATAGGTCTGGTACTGCACCCACTCCTTATAATCATTGCAGCAGGGGGTCAGGTACTCCTCCCCGATGCGCACCGGGTCGCCATTCTCCTGCCGGTAATAGGCCTCGTACAGTCCAAGGCCGCAGATATAGAGCCTTGCGGCGGCCACGGCCCCGTCCAGTGCGATCTCCTTTTCAAAATAAGGATGCCGTTTGTCCGACACCACTCCCTTTGCGGCATCGGAGGCAATGGTCTCCGCAGCCCTGCAGGTGATCCATTTCCCCGTCCAAGGCTCCTCCCGCTTCCCGGTCTCGAACCACTGGATCTCCCCTGCGGCCTCCTCCCCTGCGTCGCTCCTCACCGTCACCGTCCAATAATACCTGGTCCGGGGGCGCAGCCTGATATCCGCCTCATAGCCCAGCCAGTCCGCCTCCCGGTCGAAGCCGGAGTCGAACAACACATCTGTAAGCGCCTCGTCCAGCGCCACCACAAGCCTTGCGCTCTCCTGCCTCTTCCCCTGACTTTCCGCCACCTTCCATGAAAAGACGGTCCTCTCCATGCGGTATCCCAGCGGATTCCTTAAATGGTTCACCTTCAGGTCGTACAGCCTCATCCTTTTACCTCCCTGCCTGTCCTCGGCGGAAATTTCCTTCCCCATGCTCCTGTTGAGACAAACCGCCGCCATGGCCTTTCTCGGCCCTCTCCTTTTTCAGATCTGTCCTCTCAGCACCTTGTCCAAGGGCTTTCCCTTGGCCAGCTCGTCGATCAGCTTGTCCAGACGGCGTATCTCCCGCATCAGAGGCTCCTTTACCTCCTCCACCCTCACGCCGCAGACCACGCCCTTGATCAGCTCTCTGTTCTCGTTAAGCCTCGGGGCGTTTCTGAAGAAATCACCGTAGGAAACCTGCTTCTCCGCCATTTCCTCCAGCGCCTCCTGCCCATATCCCGTGAGCCAGCGGATTACCTGATCCACTTCATCCTTGGTTCTGCCCTTTTTCAGGGCCTTGCCCAAAAGAAGCGGATACACCTTTGAAAAGCTCATCTGATACACTTTCTCATTTTCCATGGCCTGCCCTTCTCCCTATAAAATTTGCCACCCACTTAACCCTGCCCTTTGCGGACATTATACCATGATTTTCGTAATCTCCGGGCAGAGACCCGAAAAATCAGAGATTTTTCGGGTTCGCTTCGCTCGTCGAATGGTCGAATAACCAGCTGCCCGAGCAAGCTCGGCAGCTGGTTCTCCGCCCATCCGACTCTGCCCTTTGCGGACATTATACCATCCACTGCCTTCCTTTGACAAGGCGGCCCGGATAAATTTGCGCCGTTTTCCGTGTCATTTCCGTGTCTGCTCTCTGTCCCCGTCCCACCGGTAAAAACAAAAAGGCATCCCGCTCTGTACCGAGACCATCAAATACCCGGCAGCAAGCTGACTTGGCTCATTGCCCGCGGGAACAGGCACCGGATATCAGGCTCCCCGCACCTGATGCCGCACATATGCGGCCCTTCCCGCCAGCGCCATAAGGACTCCGTAAAAAAGCTGGACCGCCGGCATCCCCTGCCACACCGTAAAACAGCGGCCGAACAGCATGATCGGCCGCATGTCGAAGATCGCCTCGTGCCAGAGGCTGGCCATGGGCGCATAATGCCAGAGGGACGGCATCTGCGGATTTTTCCAGACAACGATCGTAAGGAAATCTCCTATGGCCAAGATTCCCACGGCCAGCACCATCGTGGCTCTGGGGCTGCCGGTCAGCTCTGACAGAACCATCACGAACACGCCGTCCAGCAGGGCCGTCAGGAAAAAAATGCCGTAAAGGATCAGACATGCCTGCCCCATGGTCAGGGGACAGGCATAATAGGGGAAGAAAAACTGCAGGGGCGCTTCAGATCCCCCTGTCCCATAAACCCAGAACGCACTTCCCAGCGCCACGGCAGCCATCAGGAAAGCGCACAGCGCCGCTGCGCTGAGCCCGGCCAGCAGCTTCGCCCAGTACAGGCTGCCTCTTCCTCTGGGGCAGGCCAGAATCATCTGGTCTGTTCCCAGAACCCGCTCCTCCGCAAACATGCCCGGCATACCTACGGCCGTCACCAGCATCAGACAGATTACCATCATGGGACAGATAGCTATCATCATATAATAAGCGTCATTACAGACATACTTCATGGGTGCAGGTATCCGGGACTCCTTTTCCATCCAGAAGGCCTTCTGCTTCTCCGAGAGCCCCAGCACCCTGCAGTACCTCTCCATCATGGCCCTTCTGGCCTCATACAGCCCCTGCTGACTGGGCTCCCAATAGACTGCTGATCTGAAATCCATGCCGGTCCATGTCCTGACCAGCTCAAAGACCTGACAGTAGGGCATTGCATAAGTCAGGTATTCTTCCGTCTTCTCATAGTTCCCCTCGCTAAGCTGCCCCGGAGGAATTTTCCGGTAGGCTGCGGACATCTCCTCCAGCAGAGCCTGATCCATGTCCCGGCCCGACACCGTATCTCTGGCCCTCCGTTCCGCCAAAAACAGCTCATAGCATTCCTTCAGCGTATTTCCCCCTCCGTAATAGTTGCCCATAAGCCCCGTGACCATGGAAAAAACCAGACTCAGAAGACAGATCCCCATCACGATCCATAGGGATCTTCTCCCCAGAAGCTTCTTCATTTCATATCCGTATAGCGTCCGCAAGCTATTCATCCGCCCCCTCCTCGAACCGCTCCACGCAGAACGCCTCCAGATCCCCGTTTTTTTCCTCCCACTTCCCCTGATAGGCCAGCCGCCCCTCCTTCATGATCAATATCTCATCAGCGATATGCTCCACATCGGATACGATGTGCGTGGACAGTATCACGATACTCTCTTTGCCCAGCTCTCTCAGAAGCCTCCGGAACCGGGCCCGCTCCCTGGGATCCAGCCCCTTGGTGGGCTCATCCAGCACCAGCAGTCTGGGACGGTTCAGCAGGGCCTGTGCGATTCCCAGCCTCTGGCGCATGCCGCCGGAGAAGGCCTTGATCTTCCTCCCCCCCATCTCCTTCAGACCCACCAGCTCCAGAAGCTCCTTTGCCCTCCGTCTGGCCTCCGCCTTGGGCATTCCCTTCAGCGCCCCCATATACAGCAGGAACTCCTCTCCCTTGAACTCAGGATAATAACCGAACTCCTGCGGCAGATATCCCAGTGCGGCCCTATATGCCTCCTGCCCCACATCCATCCCGTCAAGGGAGACGGTGCCGCTGTCAGGCTTCACCACGCCGCATATCATTCTCATGAGCGTGGTCTTCCCCGCCCCGTTTTCCCCAAGCAGTCCGTATACTCCCTTGTCCAGCTTCAGCGAAATGCGATCCACGGCGATCTTGTTCTTATACTGTTTCGACACCCGATCTATGGCCAGCCTCATGACAGCTCCTCCGTCTCTCTCAGCATCCGTCCGTACTGCCGCAGGATTCCGGCTCCAAGCAGGAAAGCGACGGCCAGCCACCATCCCATACGGCTCTCCTGATACAGCGCCGGAACCTCCCTATGGAAAAAATATGCCCCAAGGCTGACGCAGACTGCGATGCCTGCGCTGACATAGCCGCCCTCCTGCCCCCGGAGCCTCCGTTCCGCCCACAGCGCCAGAAACGCAGTCAGCAGAAACGGAACCACGATATAGGTGCCGGCCTGCGCCATGCCCATCCGGCTGCCTCTGGCCCCCATGGGCACCAGCATACACAGAACCGCCAGATTCTCCGCCCCCAGAAGCCCCAGTCTGGCAAGGATCACGCTTTTTAATGAAAATCTTGTAGTCATTTCCAGCTCCTCCATCCCATGCCTTTCCGAGCGCCGGCACTCCGACACCAGGGACAGCGCCAGAAGCGGTGTCAGCGCCGAGACCGCCCAGACCATGTCCAGATCCCAGACCATGGCCCCGGCTGCAGCCACACCGTAAACCAGCACGGAAAGAAGCCAGCTCCTTGCGCTGATATAGGCCGCCTGAGACAGAACGAATTCTCCTGCGCTGATCCGGGGTCTGTCCAGCCTGCCCAAGAATGCCTCCCTCTCTAAGGACGGCGGCGCCCCAAAGGCCTCCCGCAGCCCTTCCTTCCACGAATTAACTTTCTTTCCCTTCATTTCAGCTCCTCCTGCCTGTCCCGGGGCTCTGCCCCATAAGCTTCCCTGAACTTCCTGCCTGCCGCCTTAAGCCTGCGGTGTACCGCAAATCTGGAAATCCCGACAATCCCCCCTATGGCGGCAGCCGGCACCCCGTTCACATATCGAAGCAGCAGTATTTCCTGCTCCTCCTGATCCAGCTTCGCCAGGGCCTCCTTCACCTGAACCCTCATGAGAACCTGCTCCTCCAGGGTGGCCTTCCCCGCATTTTCGGGCATATCTTCCTCAAGGGTCTCCGCAGTTCTTCTGCGAAACTCATCTATGCAGAGATGCTTCGCAATAGTGTACAGACACCCCAGAGCCTGCCCCTTGGTCAGATGTACATAGCTCTCAAAATACCGCAGAAAGGCCTCCTGCGTCACATCCTCCGCCAGCTCCCGGTTATGCAGCTTAAAATAGCAATACTGATACAGCTTATCGTATTGCGCCTCCACGTCCATGGACACCACAGAATTCCTCCCGGCTCTCTGCCCCGACTGTCACGGAACCTTTTTTCTCAATGCACATCCGAATTCGCAAACCGAAGATACCCCACCCCCGCCGCTGCCGCAATCAGCACTGCGGCGGAAAAACCATATTGAAAATACACCGGCGTAAAGACCGTGCCCGGCATGCCCCATGTATCTACCCTCTGCATCACCATCAGCGGCTCATATTTCATGAAGCCCAGAATCCCCACGCCGTTCCCTCTGTATGCGTCAAGAAGGATGGCCACAAACAGCCACGTCTCCCCTATGATCATGGCCGCCGCCTGATTCCTGCAGAATACGCTGACAGCCCCTGCTATGGCCACATAGGCCATGAGCTG
This sequence comes from uncultured bacterium, assembly GCA_947565325.1. Lineage (GTDB taxonomy): Bacteria > Bacillota > Clostridia > Lachnospirales > Lachnospiraceae > Acetatifactor. The sequence continues at coordinate 2,675 of CANOFQ010000118.1, read as the reverse complement.
CAGCGCCATCATCATAAACGTGCCCATCAGCTCACCCAAGGACATGGCGGTGTTGACCTCCCCCCGGGAAAGGATGCGCACTGCCACATAAAGGACAAATCCCAGCAGATACAGGCCGAAAACGAACAGCATCTGGGCAAACAGCCTCGACAGATAATATTTTACCACATCTACGCCCACAGAGAGAACATTTTGAACGGTCCGCATGGAAAAATCTTCGTTGATCACATAGGCCGTGGCAAGAATCGTGAGAATGGCGAAGGTCCTGCCGGTGGTATAGAAAAACATCAGGTATTCTGCGGCCGGATATCTGGCCACGATGTCCGCGTAGCGGTCGCTGAGCGCAATCAGCCCGCTGGTCCCGAGGGTGAAAAGGGCCACTCCCCATATCACCCAGTAATATCTCATTTTCGTCAGCTCTACAGCTATCAGCTTTTTCATGTCTGCACCTCCTGCCCGCTTCCGGCGGACACCGACTCTATGATTCTATATTTGGAGAGCTGCCCCATTCGGATGTCTGCCTCCAGTTGGATGTCTGTCTCCAATATGATACCTCCTGCATCAGGACACAGGCTCAGTCTATGTCCCGCCTCAAAAAGACCAGAACCGCCCCCACAAGAAAAGCGATTCCCATGACCGTGCCCTGCACCAAAAGCCCTGCGAATGCCGGTGTCAGCACCTTCCTGTCCACCGCCATCTCATACATGTCGATGAACGCCGGCATCACTCCCTGATAGCCCCGGACATAGTTCATGACCGCAAATTCGCCCATGGTGGCCACGGCCCCGGAAAGATACACCACGGCGGGCCTTTTCACGGATACTGCAATTAATATGAAAAAAGCGATGTAGGAGCACAGCAGAAGGCAGGTTCCCCCGGTGTAGACCAGCTTCGCCAGCCCAAGCTCCGGATACGCATAGGAACCGGTGCCGGGCCGCCATCCCGCCGCTATGGTCCTGCAGCACACAAACTCCCCCAGACAGAACAGAAAGATCAGCAGGTCTGTCACATAGACGCAGACCGCCTTCACGGCAAAATACCGCCGGCGGCTGACGCCGCAGCTCAAGGTATTATGCATGGTTCCGCTCTGAAGCTCCGTCGTGAACACCGCTCCCGCAATGGGAGCCAGAAACATTACCACGAAGGTTCCCGCTATCCTCATATAGGCAAGGGAGGATGTGTACCCGTACAGATTCATGGCCAGATCCTTCTCACTGTTCAGCATCCCCAGCAGAGCCACGAAAGCTGCGCTGATCCCCCAGAAAAGCCATATGATCTTGTTATGACATATTTTAAGCAACTCATTCTTGAATAATCTTCCCATTCCACACTCTCCATTCCGATTCCGCCGCAGCACGGCCATCTGCCGTTTTTCACCCTCTCACAGACCCCACTGCCATTTTCAAACGGTGCCGCTGCATGGTTCCGGTGCCATTCATTTTGCACCTACCTACAGCCAAAGCCTTGTTTCCCGCAGTGCCGCTGTTTTCCTGCTGCCCGGCCCGCACCTGCTTCTACGCCCTCTGCCTGCGCTCCAGCAGCAGCTCCACAAAGTAGCTCTCCAGATTGATCCCCTTGTCCTGACAGATCTGCTTTACCTTTTCGGCATCTGTGACCTCCAGAAGCCTCCCCTTGTCCAGAAATCCATATTTCGTGGCAATATGGGCCATCTCCGCCAGATTGTGGCTGCTGAACAGAACCGTCATCCCCTTCTCCCGGTTCAGCTTCAGCACCAGCTCCCGCAGCTCCATGACTCCGATGGGATCCAGTCCGATGGTAGGCTCGTCCAGAATGATGAACTCCGGATCTCCCACCAGCGCCATGGCCAGCCCAAGCCTCTGTCGCATGCCCAGAGAAAACTTTCCCGCCTTTTTATCCCTGGCCTCCGCCAGCCCCACCAGCTCCAGAAGCTCCGTCAAGGCCTTCTTGGACTCCTTTCCGAAACGCATGTCCAGATACCTGCTCTGCACGTCCAAATTCTGCAGGGCAGTCATGTTCGTATAGATGGCCGGATGCTCGATCAGGGCCCCCATCCGCCGGCGCATCTTCTGCAGCTCCATGGGGGAGGATGCACCGAACAGCTCCAGCTCCCCTGCCGTAGGACGTATCAGGCCGCAGACCATCCGCATAAAGGTGGTCTTGCCCGCACCGTTGGCTCCCACGAACCCGAAAATGTCCCCCTTCTTGATGGACAGAGTGACATGGTCTACCGCACACACCCTGCGGTACTGCTTGGTCAGCTCCGTCGTCCTTAAAATCGTTTCCATCTGCATACCTCCTCCGACTGGTCTCTTATTCTCTGCCGCTTCCGGCCTGTTTCCGCTCCAGCTTGTTTTTGCTCCCTTGCTTCCCGTTCCCTATTTCCTATTCCTCGTTTCCTGATTCATTATTTTCATGCCATGCCTCTGCCCCCTGCCCATGGGCAGTCCGGCCCACGTTTCACTCTTTACAAATGCAGTTTCTGTCCAGCCTCTGTCCTATATACTATATAACGGATCCGGCACCTGAACTGTGCGGCCCTATGAAAAAAATCTCCCATGATTTCACACAGAACCTGTTCCATTCAAATAATCCTCAACAGCCAAACTTTTTCTTCAACCGTACACTTGGGTTTTCTCCCCATAAAAATACCTCCAAAGCAGATTTGGGTTATTTACCTTGTCTGCTTTAGAGGT
>CANOFQ010000117.1 GCA_947565325.1 uncultured bacterium | reverse complement strand
GCAGCCAAAAGCTGACCTCAGCTTTCTGTCCTGAACCTTACAGACGGACTTTATCTGCATATCCCCACGTTTATAGACAAATATTCCTGCCGGTCTCCACACTCAGAGCTGTCCTACCGCCGTAGCCAGCCGCTCCGATGTACCGATGGGGCTGTTGAAGTTCATATCGTCAAACAGAGACAGCTGACGATAGCTCATGCCGTCACTGCCCAGCTGCACCCTGCTCTTCACATCAGTGAGGCCCCGCACGATGTAATCTTCCTCTAACTTCACCGGATACATCATCCGTCCGCTGCAGGTAATGAAATACAAAGCTCTCTTCAGCACCACGCCGATCTTTTTCAGGTCCTCGAAGCCAAGACTGCAGCAGCGCCTTGCAGCTACGATCCTCCGGGCGCTCTTCACTCCGATGCCCGGCACCCGGAGCAGACATTCCAAAGGCGCCCTGTTGATCTCCACCGGGAATTCTTCCAGATGCCGCACGGCCCAGTCCTCCTTGGGATCCAGCAGCACGTTGAAAAAAGGCCTTTTCTCATCCAGAAGCTCCTCTGCCCGGAAACCATAAAAACGAAGCAGCCAGTCCGCCTGATATAGTCTGTGCTCACGCAGCAGCGGCGGTCCGCCCGGCAGTGCCGGCAGGCACTTATCCCCTGTCACATTCACAAAGGCAGAATAGAACACCCTTTTCAGGCCGAACTTCTGGTAAAGTCCTTCCGCCACATGGATGATCTGATAATCACTCTCCGGCGTGGCGCCCACGATCATCTGCGTGGACTGTCCTCCCGCCACAAACTTCGGTGCGTTTTTGTACAGCGCCACCTCGTTCTTGTTCGCAGTTATGCCGTCCTGTATCTGCCGCATGGGGGTCAGTATCGTCTTTCTGTGCTTGTTCGGCGCCAGGGCCTGCAGTCCTTCCCTTGTAGGCAGCTCCAGATTGATGCTCATCCTATCTACAAGATAGCCCGTCCTCTGGATCACCTCGGAGTCCGCTCCCGGGATGGCCTTCACATGGACATAGCCGTTGAAGCTGTATTTGTTCCTGAGCAACCACACTGTCCGGCAGATCAGCTCCATGGTAAAAGTAGGATTCCGCAGGATACCTGAGCTCAGAAACAGCCCTTCGATGTAATTCCGCCTATAGAACTCCATGGTCAACGTACAGATCTCTTCCGGCGTAAAGGTCGCTCTCGGGATATCGCTGGACTTTCGGTTCCGGCAGTATTTGCAGTCGAAGATGCACTCGTTCGTCAGCAGAATCTTCAAAAGTGAAATACACCTGCCGTCACTGGAAAAGCTGTGGCAGATGCCGGCAGCCACACAGCTGCCGATGCTCTTCCCGTTCCCCCTGCGCTCTACGCCGCTGGAGGTACAGGCCACGTCATATTTGGCAGCGTCCGTAAGAACCTGCAGCTTCTCCATCAGGGGCATCTCCTGACCGGTCATTAAATACTCCACCCTCGTATACCTCCGCTTATCTGCCGTCCTTTCTGACAGCCTCCTGCTCCCTCTCCGCCTGCCGGCAGATTTTCGCCCTCTGCCCCTTGCCAGCCTGATGCCTCCCCGGTCAGAGATTTCCTCCTGCATGCAGCTTCCTGGTCTGCCTCCCGTCACCGCCCATCTGCTGCCTTCCCGCCAATTTTCTGCCGCTCTCTCCGCCGGTCAGAGGACAGCCCGGCGCACTGCCTCCTGAGAAAAGCCTTTCCGCATGAGGAAACCGTACATCCTCTGTCTTTCCTTCAGCTGGGCTGTCTCCGGGTCAAAGCCCTTCTTTGCCAGAAGCGCTCCTACCATTTCATCCTCGTTCTGGCTTCCCCCCTGCTCTTCCCATTCTCCCCATGCCTTCTCCAGCGTCTGCCTGTCGATTCCCTTTCCCAGAAGATCCTGTTCTATACGCCTTCGGCTTCTGGAGCTCTCATGCCGGAGAATAAAATTGACTGCATATCGCAGGTCGTCCGTATAATGAAAGCCCGCCACATAGGCCAGCGCCTCCTCTATGATCTTCCGGGGATAGCCGCCCTCCTTCAGCTTGTCGGCCAGCTGTTTCACGGTATATTCCCTGCTCTTCAGCAGATTCATGGCCCGGAGCTTCGCCCGCTTGGGCAGAAGCTGCGTCATGATCTGCCGGTACCTTGTCTCGTCAAGCTCCTCTCCCTGCCGGATACGGAAGGAGCGGAGTTCGCCTTTGTACAGCACAAAGGCGAACTCCTCATCGATGAACACTCTGCTTCGGGATCTGGAGCATTCTTCTATCTGCGTGACCGTCATACTGTCATAGCTCCCCTTCTCATTCCTTCGGCTTCTCAGCCTCCGAATCATTCCCTGCATCCGCCTCGTTTCCTGCCTTTACATCGGCAGCCTTGGTCTCTGCTCCCTTTGTGCCGGAGGCTCTGGCGGCGCCTTTTGCGCTCTCCCTGCCCTTTGCATCCGCCTTGGCCTCCTTGGCCCCAGCGCCGCCATCTGCCGCCGGGCTCTCTTTGGAAGTGCCGCCGAAGCCATAATGGGCACGCACCTTCTCGCTGACCGCCTTGCATACCTCAGGATTGTCCTTCAGATACTGCTTCGCATTCTCACGGCCCTGACCGATCTTATTGCCCTCGTAGGCATACCACGCACCGGATTTCAAGATAATGTCCAGCTGCACTGCCAGATCAAGGATATCACCCTCTCTGGAGATCCCTGCACCGAACATAATGTCGAACTCCGCCTCCTTGAAGGGCGGCGCTATCTTGTTCTTCACAACCTTCACCCTAGTGCGGTTTCCGATGACCTCTCCTCCCTGCTTCAGGGCCTCCACCCTGCGCACGTCCAGCCTTACGGAGGAGTAGAATTTCAGCGCCCGGCCACCGGTGGTGGTCTCCGGATTTCCAAACATGACTCCCACCTTCTCACGGAGCTGGTTGATGAACACCACCACGCAGTTGGACTTGCTGATCACCGCAGTGAGCTTGCGCAGCGCCTGAGACATGAGGCGGGCCTGCAGACCCACATGGCTGTCTCCCATGTCTCCCTCGATCTCCGCCTTGGGTACCAGCGCCGCCACGGAGTCCACTACCACGATGTCCACGGCCCCGGAGCGCACCATGGTCTCCGTGATCTCCAGCGCCTGCTCTCCGTTGTCCGGCTGGGAAATGTACAGATTATCGATATCGACCCCTATGTTCTTCGCATATACGGGATCCAGCGCATGCTCCGCATCTATGAAGCCCGCAATGCCTCCCTGCTTCTGTACCTCTGCGATCATATGCAGTGTCACCGTGGTCTTGCCGCTGGACTCAGGTCCGTATATCTCCACGATCCTGCCTCTGGGGATCCCGCCCAGCCCCAGAGCGATATCAAGGCTCAGGGATCCCGTGGGAATCGTCTCCACATTCATCTGTGCGCTGGGATCCCCCAGCTTCATCACCGCACCCTTTCCAAACTGCTTCTCGATCTGGCTGAGGGCCGCATCCAATGCTTTCCGCTTCTCGTCTTTTTCCATGTCAATCTCCTTTTCCAAGGAACAAATGTTCTTTCTTGTATCTACTAGAATAAAACATCTGTTCGCATTTGTCAATCCTATTTTTGAAATTTCCCTGCCGGTTCCGGGTTTCATCCGGGCCGGCCCTTTTCCATTTCATCTGTCTCCAACTATACTCCTTTTTATGTCCAATAAAACTCTCTCAAAACGCCCCACCTCCCCCTCTCCTTCATTTTTTGCAAGTCTGCTGAGTTTTTGGCGAAAACGCCGGAAAATAAGAATTGGAATCAGAAACCGCCGCCTGCGGCCTCCGCAGAACCTCCCGCCCGCTGGCGGGAAAACGTACTGCCTGACTTTATTGTACCACGCCCCTTCTTGTATGGCAAGGATTATCGCAGCCGACAAGCAGAAAATACACAAAAATGCACAGCATGGAAGTAAAAATACACACTGCACAATGAAAGAATGCAATTCTGAAATAATTTTAAAATGAAATTGTACAATATATAGACAATATAGACGTCCAAATATGAACCTTCAAAAAAGCTGAAAAACGCCAAGGAACCGCTCATAAAACGGAAAAACAGACGCCCCGGCCTCGTCCCCGGCCGGAGCCCTCTCTTGTTCCTGAGCCGTCTCCTGAGTATGCCCTTTATGGCTTGTATGCCCTTTTCGGCATGCATGCCCCTTTATGACCTATGTGCCCTTTTCGGCCTGCATGCCCCTTTATGGCCTATGTGTCCTTTTCGGCATGCATGCCCTTTTATGGCCTATGTGTCCTTTTACGGCCTGCATGCCCCTTTATGACCTATGTGCCCTTTTCGGCATGCATGCCCTTTTACGGCCTATGTGTCCTTTTCGGCATGCATGCCTTTTACGGCTTGTGCCCCTATTTTCCAAATGTCACCTTGCTATAATACTCCAGAATGCATCCCCGCATCAACGCCAGCGCCGCAGACACCGCCGCCTCACGGATCTTCCTTCTGTTCCCGGAAAACCTGCACTCCTTCACTGTCACCTTTCCCTTCACACAGCAGGCGATATACACCAGCCCCACCGGCTTCTCCTCCGTGCCGCCCTCAGGCCCCGCTATCCCCGTGACGGCCGCCGCAACGTCCGATTTCAGCATCTGGCAGGCTCCCTTGGCCATCTCCTCCGCCGTCTGCCGGCTCACCGCCCCATGCTTCTGCAGAGTGCTCTTCTTTACGCCCAGGAACCGTCGCTTGGATTTATTAGAATAAGTGACCACGCCGGACTTATACACCTCCGAGATACCCGGCACGTTGATCAGTCTGGCGGAAAGCATACCGCCGGTGCAGGACTCCGCACAAGTGACCGTCAGCTTGTTGGCCAGCAGCAGATCCACCACTGACTTCTCAAGGGTGGTCTCCTCCTCCGTGCTGTAGATATCGTTTCCGAACCGGGACTTCAGCTCTTTTACCACAGGCTTCACCAGCTTCATGGCCGCCTTTCGATCCTCCCCGGAGGCGGTGACACGGATATGGACCTCCCCCGTCTTGGCATAGGTGGCGATGGTAGGATTGCTCTGTGCGTCGATCATGTCCTTCACCATGGTCTCCGCCTTGCTCTCCCCCACTCCGCAGATCTTCACTGTCTGGGAGCAGATGACCTGAGAGGTAAGCCGGGCCAGATAAGGCGCCACATGCTCCTCGAACATGGGCCGCAGCTCGTCCGGGGGGCCCGGAAGAAGGATCAGCCTCGTATGGTCCAGCTCCAGAATGACGCCCGGGGCAGTGCCGTTATGGTTGTCCAGCGCCACGGCTCCCTCCGGCAGCATGGCCTGCTTCCAGTTATTGTCCGTGGGCTTCAGCCCTCTTTCCTCAAAAAACCTGCCGATAGCCTCCCTGCTGGGCTCATGGAGTACCAGCGCCCTGCCGCAGACCCTTGCCGCCGTCTCCTTGGTCAGGTCGTCCTCCGTAGGCCCCAGACCCCCGGAGAGGATCACCACATCGGAGCGCTCCATCGCTGTCTTCAGCACCATGGACAGCCGCTCCTCATTGTCCCCCACCACCGTCTGGAAGTAGCAGGAAAGCCCCAGCCCGGCGCACTTTTCTGCCAGATACGCCCCGTTGGTGTTCACGATGCTGCCCAGCAGCAGCTCTGTCCCCACACATATCAGTTCAGCCGTCATATCATCCTCATTTCTGCTCGCTCATTATGCCTCTGTTCTTTGCCAGATAATCTATCAGCGACACCACTGTAAGCGCCAGCGCTATCCACATCACGATATCGGTCACAATCTGCAGCTGGGGAATATTCGCTATCATAAGACACACCATCACCATCTGGAAAGTGGTCTTGAACTTGCCCCAGTAGCTGGCAGCGATCACTACATTATTATCAGCAGCCACCAGACGGAATCCGCTGATGATGAACTCTCTGCTGATGATCACGATGACCACCCACGCAGGGATCCGCCCCATCTCCACCAGTGCGATCAGGGCAGAGCAGACCAGCAGCTTGTCCGCCAGCGGATCCATGAATTTGCCGAAGTTCGTCACCATATTGTACTTTCTGGCGATCTTCCCGTCGATCAGGTCCGTCAGGCTGGCAATGATGAAAATTCCCAGCGAAATATAGTCCACATATTCCAGAATGCCGCCGAACAGAGCACGGTACCACCCCCAGCCGCTGCTCTCGCCCAGAAGCAGGAGCACGAAGGGCACGATCAGAATGATCCGAAAGATCGTCAGCTTATTAGGTAGGTTCATCTTCTTCATAATAAATCTCTCCAATCAGATCATATTCATTGGAATCCGTCACTATCGCCCTCACAAAGTCTCCCGTCATCAGCTCCGCTGCGGTCCTCAGGAACAAGTATCCGTCCACGCCGGGGGCATCCCTGTAGGTTCTCCCCACATAAACGTCCTCGTCCGCCGCTTTGCCCTCTATCATGACAGTGAGCACCTGCCCCACCATATCCTCGGCCTTCTCGAAAGCCACCGCCTGCTGCAGCTCCATCAGCTCGTCCCTTCTGGCCTCCTTGACCCTCTGGTCGATCTGGTCAGGCATATCTGCCGCTGCCGTGTCCTCCTCCTGCGAATAAGGAAACACGCCCAGCCTGTCAAACTCCATCTCGTTCACAAAGCGGTACAGCTCTTCAAAATCCTCCTGCGTCTCCCCGGGAAAGCCGCTGATCAGAGTGGTGCGCAGACAGATGTCCGGGATCCGGCTCCGCAGCTCCTCTATCCTCCTGCGCAGCTCCTCCTGGGTGGTCCGCCTGCCCATGCGCCTCAGTATCCTGTCCGATGCATGCTGTATGGGAATGTCAAGATAATGGCAGAGCTTCGGCTCCTGTGCCATGGTCTCCACCAGCTCCTCCGTTATCTCCTCCGGATAGCAGTACAGAACCCTGATCCACACCAGGCCGTCTATCCGGGCCAGCCTGCGCAGAAGCTCCGGCAGGCTTTTCCTCCCGTAAAGATCCACCCCGTACAAGGTGGTCTCCTGCGCCACGAGGATCAGCTCCTTTACTCCCTCCGATACAAGCTGCTCTGCCTGCGCCTCCAGCGCCTCCATAGGAATGCTTCTGTAATCCCCCCGGACCTTGGGTATGATACAGTAGGTGCACCGCTTATTACAGCCCTCTGCGATCTTCAGGTACGCATAATGTCCTCCCGTGGTGAGCACTCTGTTCCGCCGGACGGCCACGGGGGCATTCAGATCCCGCAAAAAATCCTCCCTGCGGCCCTGCAGCGCCGTCTCCGCCGCCGTCAAGACATCCTCCAGAGCTGTAGTACCCACCAGAGTGTCCACCTCCGGAATCTCCTCCCGTATCTCTCTTGGGTAACGCTGGGCCAGACAGCCCGCTGCGATCAGGGCCTTCAGCCGCCCCTCCCTGCGCAGTCTCCCCAGCTCCAGAAGCGTATCGATGCTCTCCTCCTTGGCATCACCGATGAAGCAGCAGGTATTCACCACGGCCACATCCGCCTCATATGCATCATCCGTGAAGGAATAGCCCTTCTCCTGCAGGATCCCCAGCATCAGCTCCGTGTCCGCCAGATTTTTGTCACAGCCCAGCGACACAAACAAGATTTTCATATTCACACCCCTATGCCAGCTTCGGGAAAGCTCTTTACACTTCTCCTAAAATCTTGATCTTCCCCTGGTTCAGCTCTTCCACCGCCACGGACAACGGCTTCTTGTCCTTGCTGTCTACCATTGCGTCATCGCCGCTGATAAGCTGTCTCGCTCTCTTGGAGGTAGCCATCACAATAGAATAGCGGCTGTTTACTACAGGAGCCTCCCCGGGCTCCACCTCACTGTTTACGACCTTCATCAGATCTGAATAAGACGGATGCAACATATATTCCATTCTCCTTTCCATCTGCGATGCTTCCTGCGCAAAATGCTTTCCCTGCACAGCGCCCTTGCCGCTCGATGCCTTATGGTTCTGCGCTCTCCTGCGCAAAGCCCTTCAGCTCATTTCTGATTTCCTGAATGAATTCTCTCCTTCTCACCGGAGCCCTGCGTGCGGCCTCCACAAGACCATGGAGCTCCTCCACGCATTCTTCCATCTTGTCGTTTATAACTATATAATCATAGGCTTCTACGCCTTCTGATTCCTCTGCTGCCCGGACCAGACGCTTCTCGATCTGCTCCCGGCTTTCGGTGCCCCTTCCCTCCAGCCTGCGCTTCAGCTCCCCGGCGCTGGGCGGCGTCAGGAAGATCAGCAGGCTCTCCGGAAACTTATCCTTGATCTTCAGGGCTCCCTGAATCTCGATCTCCAGGATCACATTCTTCCCCATCTCCATCTGCTCCTCCACATAGGCTCTGGGGGTCCCGTAATAATTGCCGCAGTAGGGCGCATATTCAATGAGGCCGTTGCTGCGGATGGTCTCCTCAAAATGCTTCCTGTCCGTGAAAAAGTATTCCACGCCCTCCCGTTCTCCCGGTCTGGGCTCTCTGGTGGTCATGGACACCGACAGCGCATAATTATCGTATTTCTTCAAAAGCTCTCTGACTATGGTGCCTTTTCCTGCCCCGGAAAAGCCGGAGATGACGATCAGGATCCCCTTTTGCTCTCGTTCCATAGACATACCTCCCTCACTTGCCTCCGTTTGATCCGGCTCCCGTCCCTTCGCCGTCCTCCTCCAAAGGCTCCGGGCCCGCCTGCATCCGCCCTGCCAGCGTCTCCGGAAGAAGCGCCGACAGTATGACCTGGCTGTTCTCCATCACGAGCACGGACTTGGTCTTGCGCCCCTGCGTGGCATCGATGGCAAGGCCCTTTTCCTTGGCGTTCTGCACCAGACGCTTTATGGGTGCCGAGTCCGGACTGACAATGGCTATGATCTTTGCAGTATTCACGATATTTCCGAAACCGATGTGGATCAGCATTCTCTGAGCCCTCTATTCTATATTCTGTATCTGCTCCCGCACCTTCTCGATCTCCGTCTTCAGCTCGATGGCGCAGTTGGATATCTCCAGATCACTGGCCTTGGACAGTATGGTGTTCGCCTCTCTGTTCATCTCCTGTGCAATGAAGTCCAGCTTCCTGCCGATGGAGCCGCCCTCCTGCAGTGCAGCCGCCGTAGTGTCGATATGGCTCCGCAGCCGCACGATCTCCTCGTCCACGCATACCTTGTCCGCAAAGATGGTGACCTCCGTCAGAAGCCTTCCCTCGTCCACCGCCGCATCCGCCAGAAGCTCCCTCACCCTGTCCTCCAGTCTCCTGCGGTACTCTGTCACGATCCGGGGGGAGCGTTCTGTGACAAAATCCACCAGCTCCCGCATATTCTGCAGCTTCGCCAGCAGATCCTCCTGCAGGTTCCCGCCCTCTGCGATGCGTGAGTCCACGAACATCTCCGCTGCCCCTGCCACGGCCCGGCGCAGCTCCTTCCAGAGCTCCTCCTCGTCTACGGCCGCCTCCTCCATGGTGAACACCTCGGGAAACCGGGCCAGCACGGATACCCGAATGTCCTCCTCCAGTCCCAGCTCCTCCCCCATCTGACGCATGAACTTCAGATACTCCTGGGCTGTCTCCCGATTGTAGCGGACGGAGGAGACCTTCTCTGAAAAATCCTCATAGGAGACGAACACATCCACCTTGCCCCGGGAAATATAATTCTTCAGCTCGCTGCGGATGGCTGACTCGAAAAAGTTCAGCGCCTTCGGCATCTTGATGTTCACATCCAAATAGCGGTGATTCACCGACTTTATCTCCACCGTAAACTTCCTGCTGTTCTCGGCAACCTCGCATCTGCCGAAACCGGTCATGCTCTTGATCATGAATGCTCCTATCCGGGCAATAAGCCTCCCTGCCTGCATACTCCACTTCATTATAAGGTATGTTTCCGAAAGCGTCAAGGGCGTAGAAGGCGCTTTTTTCAGAAACAAGAAGCGAAACAAGAAGCAGCAAGAGGCTGTAAGC